>JAYGCB010000008.1:0-13132 GCA_046583565.1 Candidatus Nitrosopelagicus sp.
GTAATTTCTTTTGGCAGCTTGGATTGCTGCTCTTAAACCCGCAAGGCCAGAACCAACAATTATCAGATCGTAAGAAATTGTACTAGTCATCTTGACATCACATCTAAAATCCTGCTAAATATGTGTGTAAATTCTAATAATTAGTCGACAAAAGACTAATATATATCGCTAGTGATATCGCTAGTGATGTTTCCAGAATGGATTCAGCGTGTTGGAAGTTCAGTCCCTAGAGGATTTTCACGTTTTTTCATACTTGACTTGCTTAAAAAGAAGCAGTATACGGGAAAGGAGCTTATCGATTTTGCTGTAAAGCAAAGCGATGGGAAATGGAAACCTTCTCCAGGCTTGATTTATCCATTGTTAGGAAGGCTATTGGATGAAAAATTGATTCAGGAAACTACACGCGGTAGGTACAAAATAACAAAAAAGGGCAGTGCAACTACGGACGATCTTGAAACAATCAATAATATTGTAAAAAACCAACTGGATGTTTTATTTAGAATTGGTAATGTGGGTCGGTTTGTTGCGTTAGATATGATAGAACGAGTTTCTGCCATAGGATCAACGTTGAGTGAGAATGTTGCACAAATGACAAAAGAGGAAGTTCAAAAATATAAGAAATTCTTGAAATCTGAGCTAGAAAAAATGGAAAAACCACCCCAAAAAAAGGGTAAGAAAATCAAGATAGGCTAAATCATAAATAATTTAAAAAAAAACAATGATCTGTGAAAAGCATAAGAAAACTTCTCGATGATAAAACAAAACCATTAGTTATACCTGGGGTTTATGATGCAATAGGTGCAAAAATAGTAGAAAAAGTTGGTTTTGAAGCTATGTTCCAGACTGGATATGGAACATCTGCTACTCTGTTAGGTATGCCTGATTATGGGTTTATCGGTTCAACTGAAACTGTTGATAATGCACGTAGAATTTGCCATGCAGTATCTGTACCTGTCATAGTAGATGCAGATACAGGTTATGGTAATGCATTAAGTGTTGATAAATTAGTTCGTGAGTTAGAAGCAGCTGGTGCATCAGGAATATTTTTGGAGGATCAAAAATGGCCAAAAAGATGTGGGCATATGAAAGGAAAGGAAGTGATTCATAAAGATGAGTACGCAGAAAAATTACAGGCTGCATTAGATGCTAGAAGCAATAAGGATTTCATAATTGTGGCTAGAACTGATGCAAGGGCAACCGAAGGATTGGATAAAGCCATTGAAAGAGGGTTATTTTACAAAAAAATTGGTGCTGATGTAATCTTTATTGAAGCACCAAAAACAATTCAAGAGATGGAAAAAATTGGAAACTCTATTAATGCTCCGCTTGTGGCAAACATGATTGAAGGTGGAGCAACACCAATCAGCTCTCAATCTAAATTACATAGTATGGGATTTAAGATAATTCTATATCCCCTTTCAGTTCTATTTTCTAATACCTTTGCAACGTTTCAAACGTTAAGAGAATTGAAAAGATTGGGCGCTACTAAAAAATCAAAAAAGAGAATGGTAAACTTTGATCAGTTCAATGAAATTGTTGAATTATCAAAGTATACAAAATTAGAAAAACGTTACAAAAAATAAAGAAAAGAAACAGGTAAAGAGTTCTATTAGTTTCTCTTTACTTCGATTTCTATAGTGGAAACATTCCTAGGTCTTCCGTCTTTTGACTCTAATGTCTCAGAGCCAATCAGGATCTTTCCAACAGTGTATCCTGCGTTTTCTGTCTTACGGGATACGATTTGTGCTACGTCAACAGCACGACCAATACTCATTCCACGAGCCTTGATACTTACGGAAGGTAGGTTAGCCAACTGAATTATTGTAGTTGTAACATATGCCATCAATGGTTTTTTACCAATGAAGACTGTATCTCTGGGACCAGACGATTGAGTCTGTGCCGTATTGGATGTTTCAGTCTGTGCCGTATTGGATGTTTCAGTCTGTGCCGTATTGGATGTTTCAGTCTGTGCCGTATTGGATGTTTCAGTCTGTGCCGTATTGGATGTTTCAGTCTGTGCCGTATTGGATGCTTCAGTCTGTGCCGTATTGGATGCTTCAGTCTGTGCCGTATTGGATGCTTCAGTCTGTGCCGTATTGGATGTTTCAGTATTTTCTGTAATGTCGGTTGTCATGAACCCCATAGTTTTTGCTATAATTTAAACCTAAGAAAAAAAATTCACTAGAAAATCCTTTTCATTGAAATTCTTACATATCAATCTTGTATACAGTGTTTATGAATGAATTTGCAAAAAAATTTCAAATTTTAGATTCTGGTTCTAAAGAAGATAAAATCAGGGTTTTAGAATCATTAAGCCAATCAAATAATCCAGAAATCATTAGAAAAATGATTTCAATGCTAAATGACCCAGAGATCAGAGTAAGGGGAGAGGCATTTAGTTCTCTTTTTCTTAACAAAAATGACATCTCTGAATTTCTTATACGTGGTCTAAACTCGGAAAGTTATAACGATAAAGGATTTTTAGCTCTTGTTTTGGCAAACAGAAGCGACTCTAATGCAATACCTGCTTTAGAATTGTTAACAAAAGATCATAGTAGTATGGTTAGATCTTGTGCTTTAGGCGCATTAGGACATCTTCATTCAAGCCAATCATCTACGAAAATAAGAAATTGTTTTACGGATGAAGTATTAGAGGTTAGAAAAAGTGCACTCGAGGCATTTTTCAAGATTAATGGCGAGATTTTTTCTAGTGAGGTTAAGGAATTAACTAAAGATGCAGATGATGAATTAATATACTTGATCAGAAAATTTTCAAAAAATATTAATGGACCGGGAGGGATTTGAACCCTCGATCTCACCCATGCCAAGGGCGTATCCTACCAGTCTAGACGACCGGCCCAATGAATAACCAAAATATGCTTAGCTCTTTTAGGATTTCTGATTATGCTTTAACTAGTGGTTCTGAGCCAAGTTGATTCATAGTTGCCACTATAATCGGAAGTTCTTCTTTTATCATTTCTTCTGCAGCAGAAATTGCACTTTTTCTAGCTTTAGTACTAGATTCTATCATCTCAGCAATTTGTGCTGGATTCACTAATTTTATTCCAGGAATAGTTGCAACTTTTTCGTCAACTGTTCTAGGTTCTGATAAATCCATCATCAGAGTACCTTTCTTTTTCTTTTTCATGACTTTGTTTATTTTGTCAAAAGTAATTAGGAAAGCATCTGCAGTAGTTGCAACAAAAATTATGTCAAATTTATCCAACCCCGGTAAAACACCTCCAAATTCTATTGGATTTCCACCCAATATTTTAGAAAAACCTGTGGCCCGTTCGATGGTCTTGCTTGTGACATCAAACGCATAGCCTTTTTTATTAAGGGACTTTGCAACTAAACCAGCTATTTCGCCCGTGCCTATAAGCAGGACATGTTTTGATCCGACATTACCCATGCTTTCTTCAGCAAGTTTGACGGTCTTGTCACCAACTGATTCTATTCCTTTATCAATTCCGCTAGAATCTCTAACACTAGTGGCAATTCGTATACAAGTATCAAACAGTTTATCCAATACCTTACCGAATGTTTTGGCTTCTTTTGCACTTGAAATTGCCTTTTTTAGCTCCTCAAGGATTTCTTCCTTTCCCACAACTAATGATTCCAAGCCGGTTGCTAGTTTTATCAGGCGATCATAAGCATCAGCGTTCTTGTAAATCTCAAGAGTTTGATCCCAGTGGTCAAGATCAAATTGGTCTAGTTCCACAAGTGATGACCAAGTTTTTAGGATTTTACTTACATCAAGTTTTTTTCCTTCAGCTCTTCTCGCATCAGGTATTTCTCCCGTATACACATTACCAACAGTAAAAACTTCAATTCGACTAGAAGTTTGAACTATTATGCATTCCGAAGCGCCAGCATTTTCATTAAAAGATTTACATGCAGCAGGTATGTCTTTGAATGAAAAATTTGCTAACTTATAAAGTGGCATATTTCTAAAAGTGACTCTTGCATTCATGATTTGAAAATTATTTTTACTCACTCTGTTCACCATTCATTCTCGAAGTTTTTCCCTGCCACCTTTTGCAGTTCTAAACACATTCATTCCTAAGTTATAATTTTCAAATAAATAATCTAATTTCTTAAGTGCAAGTTTTTCAAGTTCAATTTCTTGCGAATTAGCTTCAGGATCATTTAAAAGTTGATCCAGTTTCTGTTTAATCTCATCTATCAAACCTTGTATTCCAGATTCGTAATTTGTACCTCCACCGAATTCAGGACTAAGGATATGCTCCGGATTGTATTTTGGGGTTTGATCCTTCGGGATCTGCACTTGCATTGAAAGCTCTTCTAACTCATCCCCAGTAAGTATAGGTTTTACTGGACCACCGTACATTAAGAAAAATTCTGGTTCTCCCATTTCTCGTCTGAATATTCGCTCTTGTTTGCGTTTGTTAGTAAACAATCGGCCTGCTTGATCTATTTCTCCTACTTGCGCTTTGGCTGCTTCATAACCTGCTTTCCACGCTGCCTCTGACGCTGCTCTTGTGGCATTTAATTTTTCCTTTGCCGTTTGATATGACGCTTCCGCTTTGACTACTGCCTCTGATACCGCTACTGCATCTGAAATTGTTGTCTGTCCTAATGTACCACCCTCAGGTTTAGCGTCTTCTGCTTCTGCTTTAGCTGCTTCAAATTCCGCTTGTGCTACAGCTGCTTCCGCTTGAGCTTCTGAAAGTGTTGTTTGGTTTGCTTTTTCATCTTCAGACATGAAATTTATCTAAAATGCTTAAATTTTAAGATTTAGCAGAGGAAATTTTTTCATAACCGAGTTTTTGTATGAATCAAACGAATTCTGTTCCTGCTCACATTTTTTGCAGATGCATAGTTGTGAAACAGCCTGCAGATCACATTCTTTAATAAATTCGCAGCTAATACATCCTGCTGAACCACCACACATGATACATCTCAGCTCTTCGTTTTTTTCAGCGCATTTTTCGTGTTTAACACCAATACCCTTAGACCACAATCCAATGTCCTTCGCTTTGACTTTTTGATTACATACAAGACATGTACCATCAAATTTCATGGTGATTTTTATCCAGCTCATTTTATCAAATCAATCTCCTTTTGAACAATTTCCTCTAATGATTCATCCAGCTCTAAATCTATTTTTTTATTTTTTATGCACAATAACAGAAATCGAAAATAAATAGAGGAGAAAGTGCTTTTTGAAACATGCATATCTTTTGCCAATAAACCAACCAAAGATTTGATTTTTGCACCGTCCCATCTTATTCTATTCAGGATTGGCCACGAAAGATTATATTTTGAATAGCGAATTGGAAGATTTTTTTTGTACAATCCTAAAAGTATCGCATCAAGATAACGTAAGAGTCGCCATTGCTGTGTTTTCATAATTTTTCCATATAGCATGTCAGCAGTAGAAATTATCTGCAAAAATTTTTGCATGTCATCAGCAGAGATGTTGCTTGTTATGACACTTGAATAAAACGCATTGATCTTCTCCCTAGGATCTATTCTAAGCGAATACAAGATGGATCTTGCTTCATCAACTGAGTTTGATTTGTAAAACGCATTAACACCTTCTTCAACGTCCAAAATCTCGAAGGATTTTTCAGTTGGAGGGTTAAATCCAGTAACTAAAGCTTGAGCAAAATTAATCATAGAACGTATATCACCTCCTGATTCCTTGATTAGTTTCATCAAAGAATCTGGACTAATTTTTGCATCCTCTGATTGTAATATTTTATTCAGGTAAAACTGCAGTAGCCTTGGAGGTAATGGTCTAAATCTAATTGTTTGCACATTTTTTTTAATACTCTTCATCTTGTTTGACAAATCAGAATTTGCGGCAAGAACTATTGGCACTGTAGCTTCCTTCAAAATCTTGATTATAGCTTCAGTACCACCATAATCTGCTCTTCCATGTACGCCGTCTACCTCATCTATGAAAATCATTGGAGTTCCAAAAACAGTTTGATTTCCCAAAACCGGGCTTAAAATTTCTTGAATGTTTTGTCTGTTTCTTACATCACTTGCATTGAGACTAATCAGGTCATAGTTAAACTGCTTTGCAGCAAGATTAGCTAACGTTGTTTTTCCAATACCAGGAGGACCAATTAAGAGAATTGGCTTTGTACCCTTTTTCCATTTTGTAAACCATTCCACTAATGATTTTCGAGCCTCTTCATTGCCAACTAAATCAAGAATATTTTTTGGACGGTATTTTTCTGACCACATCATTTAAAATCACTTTGGCAGATTAGCCGCAAGCTCTGACCAGATATTTGCCTTCTGTAGTTTCTTGAACCAAAACTCGTTGTAATGTTCCACTGTTAAGAATAAAAATTCTAAAAAGTTTCTATGAGAGAAGTTTTCAGGAAGACTGTCAAGAGTCTTTCTTGCACCGCTTAGATAAGCCTCACTTTTCTTCATGGTAAGATCAAAGCCCTTTCTAACATCATTTTCCAATAAACTGTAATACAGAGGCCATGATGGAATTTTTATAGCCTTGTCTCGAATGGAGTCTTCAATTTCATTTCCACATCCAACCGATTCTGATGCCTTACCCATTCCAATTTGAAATATTTCACCAAGTGGTTTCCTTGAAAGTGCCATATTACTACCTGCCGTGCCCATCACAGATCGATATTTTTTGTAGCTTTCATCAAGTTCTTTTTCTGTAATTGAAGTGGGATTTTGTTTTAACTTAGTATCAAGGTATTGCCCATCTCTAGCATCTTTGAATCCAACCTCAAATTGTTTTAAGACCTCCTCCCCGCCTTTTGCAATTTTGTCACGAGCTAATTTTAGGATGTATGGGTTCATCAGCTTGTAATCATCAAGATAGTCCAAGTCTTCATCCTTGTCAACAATTCTGTCCATTGGTTCACTTAGGTCAATTGCAATAATATGCCCATCAACAACATTTTCTCTTAGTTTTGGATCTTTTTTATCCTGAAAATACTCTGTTGACGCATCAAATAACGCATTGAACACAGGGAAAGTCATTTTAACAAAATTAGAGTTCAGAATCCTTAGAACTCTATCATTTAGCACATCAAAACTTTCCAGTTTTGATTTTATTGGATCAATTTGTGACGAGTCTAAAATGATTTCAGTCGAGCCAACTTCCTCCCCAAATTTCTGCTGTGTGGTGTTAGGTGAAGAATCATCTTTAATTTGCTGTAACATATCATTTGTGAATCGCTTAGCAAATTCTGGAAAGTTTGTTTCATACTCCTCTTTGTATTGGTTAAACTGTCTGTATCCTTTAGACTTGAATAAGGCTTGTTTTATAATTTTCTTTCCAGACTTTGTTCCCATTAGAGAATTTTTGCTAGTAACAGATTCGTTTTTCCCACTCATACAACGACATTTCTAAATTGATATTTATGCCTTCAAAAAATTTTCACTTAAATTACGTTTCATTTGAAAGCATTTATGGAGACAATTGAGATTCTTAGCACTGTCTCGAAACTTGTATATGAAAATGTCAAGGATCTGGCAGGAACCAAGGAGGCCATAGCCGGTGATTTTGGAAGGGGTGCAGGAGGAGATATTTCAAGAAATATTGACATGATTGCGGAAAAGACGGTTATTGATTATCTAAAGGAAATAAATTTTGACTGTGTAGTGCTTGGCGAAGAATGCGGCAGAGTCGAACTGTCAACAAACCCTAAGGGTTTTGTGATAATGGATGCAATTGATGGAACAACAAATGCTGTACGAGGATTACCATTTTTTTGCTGTTCGCTTGCATTTGCTACAGATGAAAAACTAAGCTCTGTTACGGATGCTGTAGTTACCAACCTTTCAAATGGAGATGTTTACTTGGCGTCAAAAGGAAAAGGGGCTTTTCTAAACGGCAAATCAATTTCTGTCCACAAGAAAAAGCCGGTATACAAGGTTATTGGAATTAATATTTCAGCCTCACCGCCTGAATTAATTCAGAAGCTTACTCCCATTTTGGAAAAGAACCATCATGTTAGGCATTTAGGGGCAAACGCCCTAGAGATGGCTTTCTTTGCTCAGGGACTGATTGATGTTTTCATTGATTTTAGAAAAAAGATTAGAATTCAGGATATCGCAGCAGGATATCTTTTGATAAAAGAGGCAGGAGGCTTGCTGTTAGATGAAAACTTGGAACCACTCGATTCAGACATTAGCTATGAAACGCGATTATCTTTCGTTGCAGCTGCAAGTAAAGAAATTCTGGATGAAGTTTTTTCCTTGATAAAATAATGGCGCCCTCAGATGGATTTTCGCTGAAATGGATCTTGGTCTTAAAATATGAGAAGTAATTTTCGTTAGATAATATATGAATTCTATTGAAATATTAAAAAAAATACCTCAGAAGAATAGAGATCGTATATTTTTATTTGATGAACTTGAAAAAAAGCAATTATCTTTCAATGATTTGGATATTAGCGCCAAATCTATTGCAAATTATCTCATCAAATCTGGATTAAAAAAAGGAGACAAAGTATCAGTTATACTAGAAAATTCAAGTGTGTGTGTTAAGATATACTTCGGTTGTTTGTATGCTGGAATGGTTATAGTACCAACAAATCCATCTTTAAACAAACAGGAAATTCAACATATTATTTTACATAGTTTAAGCAAGTGTGTGATCATAAATCATGATACTAATCAGAAAATTGATAATAAAAAAATGAATAAAAAGGGAATCTTGATTTTGGATTTTAACGAATCTAAAGATTCCCAAGTCAATTTAAAATGTAATGAAGATAATTTAGAGATCAGCCAAGATTTCATTCCTTTTGATGATACGGTTGAGGATGATGATTTATGCATAGTTTATTCAGCTGGGACAACTGGAGATCCAAAGGCATTGGTTCATAGTATTAAAGATCTGGTGATGAATGCACAAGAATTTGGTAAATTATTCGCAATAGATAATAAAAGTATATTCTGCAATATGCTGTCTTTAACTTATTTAGGTGGATTTTATAATCTACTAATTTTACCTTACGTGCTTAATTCTAGTGTTGTTTTAACTCAAGCTTTTGATCCTAAACTATCGCTAAATTTTTGGGAAGCAATTATCAAAAATAATGTAAATACATTATGGTTAGTTCCAAGTATTATGTCAATACTGTTAGAAATGGACAGATCTGTTGATGGAAAAAAATACTGTAAAAAAAACATCAGATTAGCACTAGTGGGAACTGCACCATTACCAATACAATTAAGGAGAGATTTTGAGAAACAATACCACATTAAAATCTGTGAAAATTATGGTCTTTCAGAAACATTGTTCATTTCATCGGAAACTCAACAACATAACAAGTATGGCAGTGTAGGAAAACTTTTGCCAGGAGTAGAAATAAAAATAGTTGATAGGAATGGAACGCTTTTACCTACGGATCAAGAAGGAGAAATTTTAGTAAAAACACCCTATTTAATAAGAGAATATCACGATATTACTGAAGAATCTAGGCAGAAGTTTTCAAATAAAACATGGTTTGCAACTGGTGATTTGGGTAAATTAGATCATGATGGTTTTCTTTACATTACTGGAAGAAAAAAAGATCTAATCATACGTGGAGGTATCAATATCAGCCCAGCATCTATAGAAAATGCGATCCATACACATGAAAATGTGTTAGAATGTGCAGTTGTTGGAATCCCACACAAAATCCAAGGAGAAGAAATCATTGCAGTTGTAAGACTTGATAAAACTAGAAATTTTTCTGCAATTAAAGAAGAATTAATTGAGATATGTAAAAATGACCTATCTGCAATTGAGCTACCTTCTAGAATTATTATGCTATCCGAATTTCCTCATGCAACTTATGGAAAAATCCAAAAAAATAAAATTAAATCTTGGTTAATAAAAAACCCAAATAGTACATCAACAAAAATTATTCCAAATGAAACAATAACGGAATTAGGAGATTTCTTACCATCTGATATAGCCGCACAAAGCAATGAAGCACTATCAATAAAATATAATACTGAAGTATATGAAAAACAACGACGCGGTGAAGATGTAATCGTTCTTTCATTAGGCGAAGCATTTTTTGATTTACCGTTATTTTCATTTGATAATTTACCTTATCCAAAAATTTATCATTATTCACATTCAAGGGGAATACCTGAATTAAGACAAAAACTCTCAAAATATTTTTTTGAGACATACGATGTTTCGTATGATTATGAAAAAGAAATTCTGATAACAGCTGGTTCAAAAATTGCGATATACATGTGTTTGATGGCAATTCTTAATCCAAAAGATGAGGTGCTTGTTTATGAACCAGCTTGGGTAAGCTTCACAGAACAAATTAGATTAGCATATGGAATTCCTGTTCATATTCCGTATAATGAAACAATTTATAATTTTGAAAAATACATAACTGACAAAACAAAAATGATAATTATTAATAATCCAAACAATCCCACTGGAAAAGTTTATAGCTTGGAGGAATTATCTTACATTTATCAATTAGCAAAAAAATACAAACTTTACGTTCTCTCAGATGAGGCATATAGTGATTTTGTTATTGATCAGAATGAGTTTATATCGTTTGCAAATCTAGATACAGAAAAAAAACATACTATAGTAATCAACTCTATTTCGAAAAATTTTGGAATTTCTGGTTGGCGTTTGGGTTATGTTATCACTAATCCTAATCTAATTTCAGAACTTCTGAAAATTAATCAACATCTAATTACTTGCCCACCTACAATACTTGAATATTATGTGGACAAATATTTTGATGAAATAATTAGTATAACTAAGCCTCAAATCAAAGATTTGACTCTTAAGAGAAAGCAAATTATGGATTATATGAATTCGTTATCTTTAGAATTTTTACCGGGTACTACTACATTCTATTTCTTTGTATCAATATCAAAATCAAAATTAAACTCAGAAGAATTTTGTTGGAAATTATTACAAGAACATCATATTAGTACCGTACCAGGTATAGGATATGGAAAAAGTTGTGATAAATTTATTCGTGTTTCGATTGGTTCGGAAAGTATTGAAAGAGTAAAGAAAGGATTAAAAATAATTACTAATTTGATTTCCTCGACTTCAAATTAATTAGATAAAATGAAAACCAGTCCCAACGTAAATTTAATCAATGGTGTGAAAATTATTTTATTTCAATTAGGTAATTTAAAAAAATCTGAATCATTATGTATAATTTCTGATACAAATACTAAGAATCTGGGAGAACTTTTCGAGAATGTTTCAAGAAAAATGAAGGTTAAAACAACGCATAAAATAATTAAACCGCTAACTAATCATGGCCAGAATCTTCCAATTGGCTTAGAAGAGACTATGAAAAACTCAGGACTTACAGTTGCTCTCACGAATACATCCATAGCACATTCTCCACAAAGAATTAGAGTTGGATTATCGGGTAAAAGATTTCTTAGTCTTCCTGATTATTCATTTAACTTATTGAAACATCCTGCCATAAAAGCGGATTATAAAATATTGGCAGAAAAAGCAAAAAAAATGTCAAACATTCTAACAAAAGGTAACTCAGTTCATATAATAACATCTAATGGAACTGATTTAAATTTAGAAATTACTAATAGAAATAGTAATTATGCGCCGGGATTTGTTAACAATGATATTTTGTTAGGCTCGCCTCCTGACATTGAAACAAATATTGCGCCACTAGAAACTAAAACAAACGGAAAGATTGTTGTAGATGGTTCAATCCCGCACGCAAAAATTGGAAAATTAGAATCTCCCATAATATTAACAATAAAAAATGGAAAAATTGTAAAGTTTGAAGGAAATAAAAAAATTATTAGTGTTCTTGAAAAATTGTTTACGCATAAACCTAAAAACAAAATCTTAGGAGAATTTGGATTGGGTTTCAATAATAAAGCAAAACTATGTGGTATAATGCTTCTAGATGAAGGCTGTTTTGGAACTTTTCACTTTGGTTTTGGTTCGAATATTTTACTAGGGGGTATTAACAAAAGCGATTTTCACTTAGACTTTGTTATCCATGCAAATGAATTATCAGTTGATGGAAAAATTATTAATCTAAAACACGGTGATAATTAAAATGGATGTTGAAAAAATTGTTTTAGATTATATAAATTCTAAATCAGAAATACCTAATCAATCAAAAAATGAACAATTAAACTATGACTATCTTAGTTCAGGATCAATTGATTCGATGCAAATGGTTGAAATGATTGAGTTCTTAGAAAGTAAATTTAAGATGAGATTTAATTCGGAAGATTTTCAATTAAATAAATTTCGTTTAGTTGGAGGTTTAATAGAAATTATAAAAAAACATCTATCACAAGATAAAAATTGAAAGGAAAAATGTTAGAAAATGCCAAATTCTGATTATTCGAAGAGCGATTTAGTCAAAGCGCTTAAGAAAATAGGACTGAAAGAGGGTAATTTAGTATTCATTCATAGTAGTATGTTTCACCTTGGCAGATTAGAAAATGGAAACTCGTCTGAAAAAATTTCAAGGATAGTTTTTGATTCGTTTTTTGAAGTTTTAGGTCCAACTGGGACATTACTAGTTCCAACATATACATATTCATTCTGCAAGGGTGAAAGTTTTGATGTAAAAAATACACCTTCATCTATTGGAACATTTACAGAATTTTTTCGGAATCAAAATGGTGCAATAAGATCTGCTGATCCAATATTTTCTGTTTCTGGTATAGGACCAAAATCTAAAAAAATTCTAAGTAATTTACCGAAATCTTGTTTTGGAGAGGATTCAGTATATGACAGAATTACAAAATTAAATGGTAAACTGTGTTTAATAGGTCTTGGATTATCGGGTGCAACCTATCGTCATTATGTAGACCAAAAAATGAATATACCTGCAAGATTTTCAAAATATTTTTCAGGAAAAATACTAGAAGATGGAAATGAAAGGACGGAAACGTGGGAGTATTTTGTAAGATATCTATCTGAGAATTGTTATCCAGATCCAGAAGTAATGGAAAAAAATCTAAAGAAAGCTAATGCGAACAATGTATGGAAAAAAGCAAAAGTTGGAAGAGGGGAAATTTTATCAATAAACTGTATTGATTTCTTGAAATTAATGGAAAGAGAGTTAAAAAAAGATCCTTGGTTCTCAGTAAGGGGACCCCCAATTAATACAGAATAGATCTTATCATTTTACACGAGTTA
>JAYGCB010000124.1:0-2414 GCA_046583565.1 Candidatus Nitrosopelagicus sp.
TCCCAGTCAAATGGCATCTCAAAGGTTATGGTTTTTTGAGACGGTTCGTAGACAAAATTTGAAATTACATCATAGTAGGATTTGTGTCTAAATTCCGTATCAATATTTTTTGTATTTTTAAATTTGTGATAGGTCGTATCAACCACGCTCACATCAGCAGTGTATCCAGAAAGATAGTCTACAGCGTCGTCAGACCCATCAAGTGAGATTATGTCTATCTCGTAATGGTACAGTCCGCCAGATTTGAAGTATGGAGCCAAATAGTCATATTTCTCTACATCAATGATCAATTCTCCATTTAGTGCAAAAAGGGAATCTTGGAAAATTTTCTCATTATTTTTGTAAATGCTAAGAAGAATCGTGGCATTTGAAATGCCTTCTTCCGTCATCTTGTCATAAGCATGAACACGGATCTTTGTGTCCTGTGAATCATCAAAATACATGGGGAACATCTCAACTGAGATGAGAATTTTTCTTTCTTCATAATTCAAGGGTGCTGTAGTATCAATGCCCAAACCATGTCCATAGGCTTGAGAAATAGGAATTATCATCAAACAAATCAAAAATAAGCATATTTTTGTTGAATTCATTTCCATTAGATATTGATCTTAATGACTTTTTAAAAGCGATCGTATACTTGGAAATTTTTGCATTGAGAAAAATTGTACCTCTTTAATAAAATTATGATCGGCTAAAAAACTTAGCCTTGGCTAAATTTTAAATATTGGCAAATAAGCCAACACATGTGTTCTCAATTGGCCAAAAGATGGCTGTAGTTATAGCTATAGTTTCTTTGAGTTTTGTAGGTTATCTTGTTTTTCCTGATATGGATATTACTGCCCAAGAACAGCCAGAGATCTTTGTAACTCATACTGGTGCAGTAGTACAGACAACAGGTGATGTTTTAGATCCTGTTTATACAATTCAGGAAGTTGAATTTGATCCACAAAAATATTTGCGGGAATTTGACTATGGCAAAGTTTCACAGTTAGAAGATGGTACAACACTTCGCGAGTTTACCATTATAGCTGAGGATGATAAAATAATGGAAATTGCGCCTGGTATATTTTATAATGTCTGGACATTTAACGGGTCAGTTCCTGGACCAACAATACGTGTAACGGAAGGTGACCTAGTAAGAATTCATTTTACTAACAACGGTAGCAAGGAGCACACAATGCACTTTCATGGAAACCATCCAGCTGAAATGGACGGCATATTTGAGATAGTAGGTTCTGGAGGTGGCCAGTTCACTTATGAGTTCATAGCGGGTCCTGTTGGCGTTCATCCGTATCATTGTCATGTAATGCCGGTGGAGGAGCACATTGGTCATGGGCTTTATGGTGTCTTCATCGTAGATCCAAAAGAGGGAAGACAACAGGCTGACGAAATGGTTATGCTTCTAAATGGTTTTGATACTGACTTTGACGGTGAAAATAATCTGTACGCTGCGAACACAATTCCATTTTACTACCAACACCATCCCATTCAGATTAACACAAATGAACTAATCCGAGTTTATGTTGTGAACATGGTTGGATTAGACCCCATAAACAATTTCCATCTACATGGTACCTTGTACAAATACTACCCAACGGGCACTGATATGGCTCCGTCATATTTTACTGACATGACTACATTTTCACAAAGTGAAAGAGGAATTTTAGAGTTTGAATATGAATATACAGGAAGATACATGTTCCATGCACACATCACTGAATTTTCTGATAAGGGATGGTCTGGCCTTTTCTATGTAAAAGATAGTTCTCAGCCAAACATGGAGGTATATGATTATGGAAGTTAAGAGATCATCTAGAACAAAAACAGCAGCAAGCGTGATCATTCCTTTTGTTTTGTTAGCTGTGATGATTGGATACGTTTTTGGGCCGGGCTCAGAACTCATTAGTTTTGGTGTTGTAATACCAGAGATATCTATTGAGAAAGTTGAGTTTGTTGACTCGGAAATAATTGCAACTGTACGGAATACAGGACCTATTGCTGTTGATGTTGTTATGGCAGACATCAATGATAGGATATATCCTGCTGCAATTGAACCCGACAAGCATCTTGAACGATTCGAGTCAGCCATTGTTCGAATACCATTTGAATGGAACGAGGGAGAACCATATGCTGTAGGACTTACTATAGATGATGGAACCAGATTTGAAAAGCAAGTTGATGTAGCTGCACCTTCGATTCAGCCTACTATTGAAATGATATCATATTTTGCTATAATAGGAACATATGTTGGAATTATTCCTGTAATGATAGGCCTTCTTTGGTTTCCGTTTATTTCCAAACTTAGCCGCAGCAAGTACAAATTTTTCTTGGCGCTCACTGTTGGTCTTTTACTTTTCCTAGGAATCAGTTCCGCAGAGGAAGCAATTGAAACATCTGCCGAAAATCTATCTGAT
>JAYGCB010000077.1:0-6676 GCA_046583565.1 Candidatus Nitrosopelagicus sp.
CCAAAATACAGGTCAGATGGCTCTCCATTTTTCACCCGTTGAAAGATTTCGTCGCTCATGCTGTACATTTCGCCTGCAACTGAAATTCCACCTTCCTCGACCTCAAACATACCAGGATGAATGTCGTCAATAGAATAAAGACGATAAATTGGAAGGGTGCTAAACTCGCCAAGAAAATTGGCACCTTGTAAATTTTTGTGCAGTGCCAGTCCACGCATTAATGTTCCATTGACAAATAATTCAATTGTCATAGGTTTCTTTTGGTTTATTGCCTAAAAATAAAGTGTGACTATAATCACATTGTTGCTTGCTGTGCTTCGTGGAACATCTGACTCTTGGCACAGCCTGCTGCAAGCTCATCGCCTGCACCCCTTCTCATAAGACCTCTGTAAAGACAGTCCTCAAGTTTTTCGCCCTGTTTTTCCTCCCATTCCTCAACTGTAATAGAATATTTCTTTTGGATTCTATCTCTATACCATTCTGGAATTACATTAAATGCACAAAATGGAACAATCCTAAGATCTGGTGTGGGATAATGAATATCACATCTTTGTAATCGTTCAAGGTCTTCATTGTATTTGTCTTGGAAGTGCATCATGCCCAAGAAGAGACCTTTAACATGCCAACTGCCAACTGCGTCAAATGATCTTTTCATTAGTATGCTACTAAACATCTTTGCCAGATCCAAACCTGCTGGCTGCTTGTCACTTTCAATGAAACTTTTCAGTTTTCTTACTACTTCTAGCATTGTAAAGTACTTGTTAGCTCCAGAACGAATTTGTTCTGATTTATCCTCAAACAGTTCAAGCATTCCTTGAATATCACAAAATCGTGTCATTGGAACAAGTTTCTTCGTATCTGCATCTTCAAAGATGTATGTACCCGCACCACATGCAAAATGAATTGACAGTTCATACTTTGGTTTGCTTGAGAATGCCTCAATCACATTTGTAAGTGGCATACAGCTTGGTACTGGCATCCAATCATCAATAGTTACCTGACCCTGTGTTTGTTCTTCTATTCTCTGAATACAGTCAGGAATGGTAATTCTGTACTTCTCTCTCTCTTGTTTTCCCATCCTTCCAGTCAATGATACTGGTTGGAAGTTTACTGCGTGAACAATATCCAAGTTCTTTTGTGCATATCTAATAATTCCACCAAGCTCATGATCATTAATTGATTTAATTACAGTTGGAACAAATACTACGGTTGTTCCCGTTTTTCTACAAGTATCTAATGCATGTGGAATTTCCCAATGGTTCTTTGGATTGGTTCTTGCTGTAACTCCATCAAAACTAAGATAAAGATTATTACAACCCGCTAATCTGACATCTCTACCAGCTTCTGGGTCTAGAGCATGACGTATTCCATTGGTATTCATTTGTATGTGATCTACATGTTCCTCTTTCATTATTTTGATCAAATCAGTGATATCTTCTCTTAGCATTGGTTCACCACCAGTAATCTGCATAGAGTTTCCAGGAATTGGTCTCTCAGCCCTCAGGGTCTTCATCATAGCTCGTACTTGATCCTGGGTTGGTTCATACATGTAAGCTCCTTCAAGACCTTTCTTTACGTAAAAGAAACAATACCAGCAAGTAAGATCACATCTGTTTGTAACTATAATATTTGCAAGTCCACTATGAGACAAATGATTGGAACAAAGTCCGCAGTTATTTGGGCATGAACATTTGTCTTCCATCATAACGTTTGGTGCATGGGCTCCTTTACCATCAACCCAGTAAGTACTGAATTTCTTGTACATGTCATATGAACCAAAGTATAATTCCTCACATTCTCCGTGTGTAGGGCATGTTTTTGTCATGTAGACTTTTTCATCTCTTTCAAATACTTCAGCATCTAAAATCATATTGCAGTCAGGGCAAATACTCTGAGTGAAACGAATGGTTGATTTTTTGCTCAACGATTTCGTTGCTTGGTTAGAAATCTGAATTAGTGCCATTATTACTAAAAGTCTCGGAAATCAGTATATAATAAGTTTCATACTATACACCGTTGGAATAGGCGGGTAATTTATAAGGTGTTCAGTTACAAAATAACAACGACAAAATGAGCATTTCCAATCAGGTACGAAAATCTTTGGAAAAAGTTGGTCTAACTAGTTATGAGATCAAAACTTTTACTTCATTAATAAGAAGTGGTGAGCTTAGTGCCTCAGAGTTAAGTGAGAAATCTACTGTACCCTATTCGAAAATTTATGAAGTTTTGGGTGTGTTAGAGGAAAAAGGCTGGATATCTTCAGATGAATCAAGACCGACAAAATATTTTGCTAAATCTCCAAATAGTGCACTACAAACAACAAAGCAAAACAATGAAACAGAATTTGCTAAAAATGAGAAAATGATCATGACAGAACTTGGTCCACTATATGAAAAAAGTGGAACAAGTGAACGGCCTGATATCTGGGTAATAACAGGTACCATGAACATAGCAACTAAAATTCTTGAGATAATAGAATCATGTAGAAAAGAAGTGCTAATTGCAATCCCGAAAGCTGGAGAGGAATTAGTAAAACAGGCACTGCCAAGAATAAGGCAATTGCATGACAAAGGCGTCAAAATCACTATTCTTACGTCTGACAAATTTGACAAAAGTGCTCTCAAAGGATTAAAACGCGTTGCCACTGTAAAGATCAAGAAAGGACTCTATGGCGGTGGTATAATTTCAGATAAACAATATGTTGTAATATTATTGGGTCCTGAAATTAGTCATTCAAACAGCTCTGAAATTATAGCTATCTGCACAGATCATGCAGCATTATCTGGTTTTGCAACCGAATATTTTGAATATTTATTAAAAGATACTTTGGAAGTGAAGTGATGATACTAAAAGATGATGAAGTACTATTCGTCGGAACTGCCGAAGCTGAACATGTTGAGATGTATCTTAAGGGAATTTGGCACCTAAAAGAACGAAATGAGGAAGTAAAAATTAGTTCTATTGCAAGAATACTACATGTTAGACAGCCAAGTGTTGTTCAAATGTTAAAAAAACTAAATGAAAGACAATTAGTTTCGTATAACAAAGCTGGAGTGTCTCTTACTGAGGATGGTGAAAGGGTTGGTTCAAGTATGATGAGAAATAGTAGACTGCTTGAAGTATTGTTGGATAGTGCTCTTAAGGTAGAAATTGATGAGGAATTGGTATGTGGAATTGAACATCATATGAACAAACAATTTACAGATGCATTGTGTACTATGCTAAAACATCCACGAAAATGCCCACATGATCATGAAATTCCTTTAGGAGAATGTTGTACCAAAAATGAAACTGGTGAGGTATGATTTGTTTTATCATATTGGAAAATTACCAAGTATGAAGGGTGATGAATTTTGACATGTTTTTGTGGTTGTGAAAATTTTGAAAAAAATCCAAATGGTAGATTTCTTGCATGCGTAAAATGTGGTCATGGGCGACAAAATCATGATGATGAATTTAGGGCATCTGCAAGAACGAATGAAGAGCAATCACAAAAACGTGATAGTGATTTTGGTTAATCTGTATTCAGATATTTCATAAATGGTAGATTGCAGGCTCAGAACTCAAGATCCTCATCATCTATTCAAAGGGATAAGCTCATCAATGCCTGCAAATCGTAGTTTAAGCAAATACTAATTGAATCTTTCAAGAAGCTTGATAAATAACACCACATATTGAAACAGAAATGGTAAAAATAGATGCTGCCACATCATTGGAAAACTTTCGAAGATTCACGATAGTAAGCACTTGCAGTTCATTTGCTCCTGAAAGCTATTCAGAAGATCCTGAAGTTTTTCCTGAGCGCGAAGAAAGCCTTGGTTCCATATACGTTGAGGCTGCTGATAAGGTGACTTTAAAGAAGATCAGAAATATTACGTTTGTGAATGCAAGAGATGTGTTAGGCATCATCTATAATTCAAAGACTGGAAATACAAGTCTAAAGTGGCGCCAGTTTAGACACAATAGTGGTAAAGTTACTGGAGAGGCTTCATCAAATTCTCTTGTAAACTTGGCACAAAGCGGTGTTATTACCCTTGATTGGGTAGAAAAATACGTTCAAAAAATGACGCAAAAAAATTGAAAAGTTTTCTTTTACTGCAAGAAGAATAGATATGATAACAAAAATTATTGATAATAATTCAATCTCATGCATGCCAGAAGATTCTGATGATCTAATTATTCTTCGCCGAATAATAAAAAGAGGAGATAGAATTGTTGGTGAGACTGTTCGTGTTATTAAACAGGAAAAAGATTTTGCAAGACCTGATAAGGGAGAACGAATAAAGATTAGATTATCACTAGAAGTTGAAAAAATATCACTGGATAATGTGTTGGACAGAATGCGTGTAAGTGGAATAATTAAAGAATCTAACAATGAATCAATTCCACACGGATCACATCATTCATTTATCATCAAAGTTGATCAACCATTTAACTTAGTAAAAAAAAAATGGGCGTCAATAGAAAAAAAACTTCTTAAAACTAATAATCAGAATTTGGCATTTATCTTAATTGCTATAGATACTAATGATTGTGGTATTGGAAAACTTAAGGGGACGCATCTACATCTACTACAGAATATCTATTCAGGGTCTAGTGGAAAGCGATATAAAACAAATTTTAAAATTGAAAATTTCTTTGATGAAATTTCAAAAGCCTTGTTGTCAGTTGTAAGAACTGACAATCAGATCATCATCTTTGGACCAGGTGAAACAAAAAATAGGTTTGCAAATTTTCTTGCAAAGACACAGATTGGACAAAATCATGAAATAAAAATAGTTGAAGGCATTGATTCTGGTGGAGAAGATGGTATTCATATATTTACCAAATCTAAATCAATGAAAGAAATAATTTCAAATAGTAAGCTTGCAAAAGTCTCTGATATAATAGATCAAGTAATGTTTCTTGCCAATAAAAAAAGCCGTAAATTCACAATGGGTTTTGAAGAAACCAAGAATGCAAATCAATACGGTGCAATAGACTCGCTTATTTTTTCTGAAAAAGTAATGCAAAGCTATGATGAACAGGAGGTTATAGATTTTCTAAATGATGTGGAGTCTAAAGGTAGTAGTATTTACAGTGTAGATACTACTACTGATGCTGGATTGAGAGTAACAGGACTTGGTGGTATTATTTCAATTCTAAGATTTCCAGTAGAAGGCTAACGTGTAGAGTCTACTAGCCATTTTAGATACGCTTGGTTGATCGAATCTACATTGATTTCTGCAATTTCTGGAATATCATATGGGTGAAGTTTTCTAAGTTCCTTTTTTAGTACAAGCTGATTTTTCTTGGTAGTTTTGAAAAGCGCAAGATATTCAGGTTGATTTTCTATTTTTCCCTTCCAGGAATAAACAGATGAAATCTTCATAATGTTAACACATGCAGCAAGTTTTTTCTTTACTAATTGATTGGCAATCTTTGTGATTGATGTTTTGTCAGGAAATGTCGATACAATAATGACTGGTTTCACAGTAACCGATAAATTTACGTGATTAAAAAAAGTAGCAATTGATTTGGCTCTTGACTTTCTCGCAGAAAATGCAATAATTTACGTTTTGATAGCATGGGTTGTTATCTTAATTGTAGCAAAGTCGCTAAAACTAGAAAAACACGGTTTTACAATAAAACCCTACAGTCTAACATACAAAAATAATCAAGTCCAGTCAGTACTTTCAAAAATGTTAACTAGGACTAGACGGGGAATTCGAGTTTTTGCTGATGTTAGTGTAATAGCAGGATTTCTAATGATGGGGTTTGCGTTTTGGTTTTTGCTTTCAAACATTTCAAACTTTTTTATCAAGCCAACAGAATTTGCTGAATTAACAGTGCTAATACCGGGAGTTACGCTAACTTCTGCACCAGCTATGTTGTATTTTCTGTTATCTATTCCAATAGTTCTTGTGGTTCACGAAGGTGCTCATGGTATAGTAGCTTCTCTAGAAAAAATAAAGATCAAGACTGGAGGGTTTGCTATTTTCATTGCACTGTTTGCAGGATTTGTAGAACCAGACGAAAAAGAATTTGATAATGCAAGAAAAATATCAAAGCTCAGGGTCATAGGTGCAGGAGCAACCGCAAATGTAATTTTTGCATTTGTATTAGCAGCAATTTTATTAACAAATCCCTTATTTGCGTTAATTTTACCAGAGCCATTTTTGGAATGGTTTTATGATGAACCAGATGGCGTTCTCATCCTTTCAATTATTGAAGGTAGTGGTGCGGAAAAAGCAGGTCTACAAAAAAATGATGTCATAACAGGAATTGAAGGTGTGCCCATTATAACTCCGTTAGATTTTCAAAAAGTTGATCTGAAACCCGGAGAGACTGTTACTGTTACAGTAAATAGAGATGGACAACAATTAGAATTCCCTGTTGAGATCATGTCTTCTCCTGATGATCCTGATAAAGGTCTAGTTGGCATTATGAGAGATAATGCATTTTACAAACCAATTTACAATTTCATAGAATGGGATCCTCAAGTATCTATGTTCCTTCTTTGGTTGTGGATGATTTCGTTTTTCATTGGAATCATCAACATGCTTCCGTTGCCCATACTTGATGGAGGGAAGTTTATCTACACTATCATTGAAAAGAAAGCATCCGAGGCAAAAATTAACGCAATTATGTTTTCGATTTATGGAATTACCTTTGCCATATTTGGTCTCAATATTGC
>JAYGCB010000031.1:0-10210 GCA_046583565.1 Candidatus Nitrosopelagicus sp.
TCGGTAGTTCTATATGTTAATTCAAACAAAGTTTTTTTGTGACCAAGGAAGTTAGGAAATGGTGGAAGGGTTTTGGAAAAGACCTCGATGAGGATATTGAAGCAAATTCCTGATTATTTGGCACAAACTTATTGTTAAGCTACAAATTTGTTGACTAAAGTTCCAATCGTGGATCTATAAAGCGATCTCAATGTTATTTGTATAGATGACGGCAAAGAAACAAAGACAGAAGATTAGTACGAGAATGACAGGCATTTCTCTCGTTTGACGTCATGCGTGCTAATCTTCTTGTTATCCAACGTTTTTGTTGACTAAAGTACGATAAACAATGAGATTATTCAAAGAGTTTGTAAAGTCGATTAGAAAATCAACGGGTAAACTCTAATGTCTTTTTGATTTGTTTTGTCAATTCCAGGAGGAAGGGCATACCTTCGTAATTCCTTAGTTGTAAATCCTCTAACTCTTTTTTCAACTGATCAAGCATTCGTAAAGCTTCAGAATTCCTTTGTTGTAAAGCCTCTATGATTTTTTCCTTATCGTTCATTCTAAATCCTGCTTGGCAGAGATTTGAGACTTACCTTTCTTCTCTTTACGTCTTTTCTGTTTATACGATCCTCCAATGTTATGTCCACGGGGTTTTTTCTTAGTCATTTCCATTCATTTTTTCCTTATCGTTCATAATATCATTTTCTAAGGCATTTTTGAGTTCTTTTAGTGATTTTATATAGAACTTCTCAATTTCCCCTAGCAAAGCTTCTTTTTCCTTATCGTTCATTCTAAATCCTACTAGGTAGAGCTTCTACATAATCTCTTTTGAATCTGTCAGATTTATCAAAAAATAATTAAAATCATAAAGGAATCAACTTCTTAGTCATTTTATTATCTCAAAAGAATGTTTGTAGCTGTTTGAGTTTGTTATGACTGAATTTTTTATGTAAGATTCTGAAAAACCATGTTCTTTTCTAATATGTTCTAAAATATCGCTACAAGGTTTTTGGCAATTTTTACACATGTATTGCATACCCAATACGATATATCACACTATACATATGCATCTAATCTCACTAGCGATTTACTGATCCTAGATAGCAAATATTCATCAAATTATAGCGAAATATTGTCGAAAATGTCTTATAATCAATATAAACATGTAAGCTAAATGTTCATAATTAATTGTAAAAACTATGATGAAGTTGCAGGTGAAAAAATTATTAAGCTTGCCAAACTTTCAGAAAGAATTTCAAAAAAATATAAAATTCCAATCGCCATCGCACCACCACATCATTTGATCCCACTAATAACAAAATTCAGGATTGCGATTCTTACACAGCATCTTGATGACAAAAAAGTCGGGAGTACCACAGGGTTTATGGTTCCTGAAATTGTAAAAAAATCAAAGATTGATGGCTCGATAATTAATCATAGTGAACATCGTATTACAGAAAAAGAGATTAAAAGTTTGGTAAAACGACTAAAAAAGCTTAAACTGAAAACGGTTCTTTGTGTAAAAAATGTCAGCGAAGCAAAAAGATATGCAAAACTAAATCCAACATATATAGCAATTGAACCACCAGAACTAATAGGGACAGGACGTGCAATCTCAACTGAGAGACCGCAACTTATAACAAATGCAGTTGATGCCGTACGCTCTGCAAAAAATTCTACAAAACTTCTCTGTGGTGCAGGAATTGTTTCTGGTCATGACGTAGCACGTGCAAAGGAGCTAGGCTCAAAAGGAATACTGGTAGCAAGCGGAATTGTTAAAGCAAAAAACTGGGAAAAGATAATTGGTGAATTTTCAAGGGCATTAATTTAAAAACAGCTCAAATCGAATCAACCTAACATGGCAAAATTAAAATCAGTTTACTCTTTTGAAGAGGCAAACAGTAAAAACAGGATGCTTCTTGGCGGAAAAGGAGTAGGTCTAAGCGAGATGACACGCCTAAAGCTTTCAGTTCCGCCTGGTTTTACAATCACAACACAGGTTTGTAATCAATACTATGAAAATGGAAGAAAACTTCCAAAAAATGTTATTCCTGAAGTAATGCGAAACATCACAAAGATTGAAAAAAAGACTGGTAAAAAATGGAATTCTGCAAATAACCCACTTTTGGTCTCTGTTCGTTCAGGTGCAGCAATTTCGATGCCGGGAATGATGGATACAATTTTAAATTTAGGATTAAATGATCAAACAGTTTTAGGATTAACAAAGAAAACAAACAATCCTAGGTTTACATGGGATTCCTATCGCAGATTCATACAACTATTTGGAAAGGTCGTGTTTGGTGTTAGTGATGAAAAATTTGACAGGGTTTTAGACGCAGCAAAGAAGAAACAAAGCGTTACAAATGATAGCCAACTTGATGTTGATTCACTTAAAAGAGTTGTAACTGAATACAAAAAAATTTGTGAAAATCATACTAGGCGAAAATTTCCATCAAATCCTAACGAGCAATTACAGTTAGCAGTTGAAGCTGTCTTCAAAAGTTGGATGGGTGAAAGAGCTATCATATACAGAGAGAAAAATAACATTACTAGGGATATTGCAGATGGAACCGCAGTAAATGTTGTAACCATGGTATTTGGTAATATGGGAAACAACAGTGCAACCGGTGTCGTATTTACAAGAAATGGACATAATGGTAAGAAGGAGATTGAAGGGGAATACCTACTAAATGCACAAGGTGAAGATGTAGTAGCAGGTGTCAGGACTGGTAATGACATATCACAGTTAAAGACTGACATGCCAAAATCATACAAGGAGCTAACTAACGCATGCCATAAGCTTGAAAAACATTTCCGAGAGGTTCAAGATATAGAGTTTACAATCGAACAGGGAAAATTTTATCTTTTGCAGACAAGAACTGCAAAGATGAGTGCTGGTGCATTGGTGAAAACATCAGTTGAAATGGTGAAAGAGAATCTGATTAACAAAGATATGGCACTTACAAGAATACCAGCTCAACAATTAGAGGCATTACTACACAAAACTATTGATCAAAACAAGGTAAAAGGATTTGAAAGGTTCGCAAAAGGAATTGCGGCATCACCTGGTGCTGCCAGTGGTGTTGCTGTATTTAACGTAAAACGTGCAATAATGATGGGCGAGAATAACAAAAAAGTTATCCTGTTACGCAGGGAAACAAAGCCGGAAGACGTTCCTGCGTTCTTTTCCTCAGAGGGAATATTAACCAGTCAAGGAGGCAAATCATCACATGCTGCTATAGTATCAAGAGGCATGGGAAAACCATGTATTGTTGGATGCTCTGACCTGAAAATTGATTATGATAATAACAAATGCGTTGCTAATGGAATTACGGTTTTAGAAGGTGAACCAATCACAATTAACGGAAGCACTGGTGAAGTTTACATTGGTAACCTACCAACAGTAGAACCTCAAGTAACAAAGGATTTTCAGACCATCTTATCATGGGCCCAAAGTAAGAAAAAACTTGGAGTTAGAGCAAACGCTGACACGCCAGATGCAGCAAAGCTTGCAAGGAAGTTCGGTGCACAAGGAATCGGTCTTTGCAGGACAGAAAGAATGTTTAACGCAACTGACCGAATTGGGCTATTTATTGATATGATTATGGCTGCAAACGTTAAACAAAGAAAGGAAATTCTCAAAAAACTTGGTCAACTGCAAAAAAGCGACTTTATTCAGATACTAAAAGCTATGGAGGGTTATAAAGTGACAATTCGACTCTTAGATCCGCCACTACATGAATTTCTACCAAACCCAGAAGATCTTATGGACAAAATCTACAAAAATAAAAATAGTGAAGACCTTACTGAGACAAAAAAAGTTTTAGAAAGAGCAAAAGAACTCTCAGAAATCAACCCAATGATGGGACATCGTGGTGTTCGTATTGGAATCACATATCCAGAAATTTACAGAATGCAGATTACTGCAGTTTTTGAGGCAACGGTGGATCTTGTAAAGAAAAATGTGAACGCTAAACCACAGATAATGATCCCACAGGTTGGAAGTATTGCTGAGCTAAATCATATTAATGACATTTATCGTGAAGTGAAGTCTGAAATACAGAAAAAATACAAGATGAAAATAAATGTTAATTTTGGAACTATGCTTGAAGTTGTCCGTGCGTGTCTTACAGCAAACGAAATAGCCAAAACTGCAGAATTTTTCAGTTTTGGCACAAACGACCTTACACAAGCAGTGTTTAGCTTTAGCAGAGAAGACGTAGAAGGTAAATTTCTCCCAGAATACATTGAAAAGGAACTACTTGAGACTAGTCCATTCCAATCAATTGACGTAAATGGTGTAGGCAATTTAATGAAGATTGGAATCAAACAAGGTAGAGCGATTAAGAAAGACTTGGAAATTGGCATATGCGGTGAACATGGAGGAGATCCAAACTCTATCAAATTCTGCCATTCAGCTGGAATATCATATGTAAGTGCATCACCACACCGAATTCCTATTGCAATAATTGCAGCAGCACAAGCCACAATCAATCAAAAATCAAAAAAAATCTAGATAACATACTATTAATCATCACTTAACTTTTTATATTGAAAATTAAGTAAATTATAATGTGTCATTACCCAGTTTAGAAACCATAAAACGTCAACGAGAAAAACTACACATAAGTCAGAAAAAATTAGCAAACATGACTGGTGTTAGCACATCAATGATTAATCAGATTGAATCTGGTAGAAGTAAGCCATCATATGATACCGCAAAAAAAATCTTTGAAAACCTTGCGATACTTGAAGGTGAATCTTCATCCCATGTAGCCGGTGAAATTTGTCAGACACCTGTTGAAAAAATGAAACCAACGCAAACAATCAATGACGCGGTAAAAAAAATGGATGAAATGGCTATCAGTCAAATTCCAATTTTTGACGGTTCTGAACCCGTAGGAGTAGTGAGCGAAGAAGGACTTGTTAAAAAATTAGCGACAACTAATACCAGTCAGTGGAAAAAAACACAATTAAAGGATGTTATGACGTCAGTTCCACCAATTATAAATTATGATACGCCAGCTAATACCCTAGGACCGCTGTTACAATTTACAAAATGTATTTTAGTTTCAAAAGATTCTAAGATTGTTGGTATTATCACTGCATCAGATACATTAAGAATGATGTAAAATAATTCAAGTTTTTCTAATTTCAGTGAACGATACTCCAAGTATTTCTTTTCTTACAATCCTAACAATATTATAAATTTCAGTTTTGGTTATTTCTGAAGAGTTACATAGTAGTCTTATCAATAAGCCATGGTTATCTGGAAGAATACTCGAACCACCATAAATTTCAGCGTTGATTTTCAGCATAGAATTTATTTTTTGATTAAGAATAGTAACAAATTTTTTCGGTATTAAAATATATACAGATGCCAAAACAGTATGACTACCAAAAATACCTAACGTATTCATTTTTCGGTTTTTTGGATCCAATATGCTAGTATCAACAAATTTGATTACACCCTTAGTATCACTTCCTATTGTCCTTAGATAACAGATATCATAGGAAAATAATTCTCCCATTGCAACCCTACCCGGTACAATTATTTCTGAATAAATTAGTGACGCGGAAGGATCTACGTTTAATAAAACTTTTTGATAGTATCTGGAATTTTTGTATGGTATTATTTGGTCTGGGATGAATTCCAAATAACAATCCTTGTCAACATTAATGTTGATCAACTGTGTTGCATAATTTGAATCCATTTTGTATATTCTTGTAGCGCCCTGTGTGGTAATGTGACTAACAGCATGATTTGTTAGTGATATATCCATTCTGTATCGATCTCCCTGTAACACACCTCCCGATGGTGACATGATAAACAAATGTGCCATTTTTGGAAGTGATTCATCATAATACAATGCTTTTTGTGTGTAAAGTGGGACTTGGGAATATTGTTCAGTAACTACCGTCTTATCATCCTTTGAATCATTTTCCAGCTTTATTTTTAAATGACCAACTTTTCCCGCTTTGCCAACTTCTAACTGAGCGATTTTTTCCTCATATTTCAAAAATTCTGATGGGAGGTCATCAGGCTCACAAAATTTTAGATCAGTCATTTAACATTCGTAATTAGTTTTTTTGGTGGCTGCTCGAACAATACATCCTCTATAATATGACGCGCTACTACATCAACACCCTCATCAGTTTTACAGTTAACAAGCACATACGGCTTGTTTTTCCTAACAATTTTAGCGTCCCTTTCCATTATATCCAAATTAGCATCAACCAAAGACGCAAGATCAATTTTGTTTATAACCAAAAGATCAGACGTTTCAATACCCAGCCCCCTTTTTCGCGGATATTTATCGCCGCCTGAAACATCAATGATATAAATAAAGTAGTCAGCAAGTGCGGGGCTGAATGTTGTTGTAATGTTATCACCGCCACTTTCAATTATGATTAAATCTAAATCACTATGCTCTTTTTCTATCTGCTCGATTACAGACAAATTAATTGATGGATCCTCACGTATAGCTGTATGCGGACATCCGCCAGTGGCAAGACCAATAACTAAATTCTCGGGCAGCAATCCCTGATTGGTTGCCAAATTTTGGCGCATTCTATCAGCATCCTCTTGAGAGATAACATCATTTGAAATTATGCTAATACTGTAATTCATTTTTGCCAGAATTGGGACGATTCTTTCAATTAACATGCTCTTTCCACATCCAACGGGTCCGCCAATTCCAATTCGTGGTATTCTTTTGTTCATGTCAATAAAACTAATTACGTAATAAACATCTTGGAAAATTTTTGTTCGTGTGTAATCTGTATAACATCATATTCGGGTGCGAATTGCCACATATCATTCAATGATTTTGAAATGTATTTATCACAAGTTTCTGCAATAACAGGTTTTAATAGATGCAATATTTTTTGGCTTTGAAGATGTTCAATTATACCTAATCTCAGAGCTGCGCCTACCATACTAACAGAAAATCCATAAAGAAAATGTAGTATTGCCTTTTGTTTTTCAATTTTCAACACATTAGATATAACACCTGAAACTACAGCATGTGTCCCTGGTGTTTGAGAGTTTTTTATAGCGTCATGATAACTGAGCAGGGCGTCATTAGTAACAAAAGAACTAATACATTTTATCATTTGTGTTCCAGATCTACATGTCGCTTCACGTAATTCCTTTACAAGTTTCATTGCAAATAATGATCTATCACACATGATTATTTTTTCAACATTATTCAAGCTAGTAGAATCATAAGCGTTTGAAAGTGCTACACAATCAGATGGCCCGATTTGCTGCACAATGTTTGTCTGTATTAATTCCCAAAGTTCATCCATTCCCGTTATCCTTTTTTCAGAAAATAATGTTTCCAGACCATTAGACATTGTATAAAGCCCAGTAGGAAAAAAGGAATCAGAAATCTGCATCAAGCTTAAATCGCTAAGATCAGTGTTCATGTACATCCATACTCGTATGTGGAATAAAGCGTTGCTCGTCTATTGACAAATCGATTTCATGAATTACTTCATGAAACAGTCTTTCAAATAACTCCATTTCTGAATTATCGTGAATTGGAAAGGAAATAGTTTCATTTCTGATTGAAATCGGTCTGTGTCTATTTCCGATAATATGACCCACTAAAAGAAACAAATTCTTATCGTTTTGCTTAAATTTAACAGTGAGTGTTTTTTCTGGAAGTTGTTCTATTAGAATAGTTTCATCAGATTCTGAAATAACATCACCGTGTTGTAATTTTGTGCCAGGTTCAAGAATAAACCCGATGTCAAATCCATCATCAGTTTTTTTTCTCAAACGTGATTTTTCCATCTCAATTCTAGATAATAACAAACGTCTGAATTTCCCCTGTTCTTTTGAATCTTCAATCTTTTTTGCCAGTTGATCATCTTTGTATATATTTCCTAGAACAGTGTTAACAATTAGCATGAATTATGTAATATGGCTATGAAATTATATTTTTTGATTAGAGCTTAAGCGTTAAGCTAAGTTATGACACTATTTTATGAACAGCTAATACCTAGTTTACCCATGTTAGTTTTGAATATCAAGCGTACTAAGGAAGACTTCCTTAAGAAAAAGGGAAAAACACAAAAAATCTTTGAAAAATATCCTGCACTTTCTGATATGCTCGCAATACTGCCATTAAGAGAATATTTTAAAAATTACCACGCACCAGCAAGAGACGGCACAATTCAACCTATCTGGATAACTCGAATAGTATCGTATGGTAAATACAAAGGCGCATTTACAGCAAAGGAAATTAGAGAATATTTTAAAAATATTCCACCAATCAAAGACAACAAGTGGTCAAAACGTTACCTCCAATCAAAAAAATCTTAGAAGAAGATTAAAAACTCATCATAAGTAATTTTTATAATTAATTATCAATCCGATCTACAAGACGATCAATTGCGATCTCATGTTGGTCCAAATAAAACAAGACGCTAAATGTAGGTATGACAAGTAGTAATAAAAAATGGAAAAAATCGAAGCGATTAAGAAAGTGTTAGATGGTATTCCTTTCTTAATTGTTTTCAAAATGTAAAACATCACAATTATATAGAAAAATTTTTACATTTTTCTATGGGTAAACGAAAAGTTCTAAACGAAAGTGCATTAAAAGAATTGCAACTGCCTCAAGAAGGTGAGATGTTTGGAAGAGTAATCAAGCTTCTTGGAGGTGAAAACCTTTTGGTAAAATGTGCTGATGGTGTTACTAGGAGAGGAAGAATTAGAGGAAAACTAAAACGCAGAGTTTGGATACGTGATAATGATATAGTGATAATTGCGCCATGGGAATTTGGACAGGCTGAAAGAGGTGATATTCTATGGCGATATACATTATCACAAGCAGATTCGCTTAAACAAAATAATCACATTCCAAAAGATTTCTAAAAATAATTTTGCTAAAGGATTTCAGGTCTTGTGTATGAATTGTAACTTTGCTAAAGGAAAATTAGGCAAATGTCCATATCAAAAGTAATTTTCTTAATTTCTATAAAGTCACTAACTTTACAGTATCCACCCTTTTTTTTGAAAGTCTCTAGTGATGGTGCTGACCGAATCTGAATAGGCGTTAGAATGTCTATTTTATCATAATAAAGAGATGAAAAACAAACCGAATGAATGAGCGTATTATCGCTCACTCACCCGAGATCCTAATGACTTGTCTTGATCAGTATTATAAAAAATATTGTAAATGGCTACAATACGCCAAACATGATTATTCTTTGGTGATTTCCAAACAAAAAACGTATTGTGTTATCGCCTGTTTGGGTTATCCTAAATGTTCTAGAACCATCACAATTTTCAAAGAGCGTGATTTCTGAATGTCTCAGCAATTAACCTTAGAAGGTAAACCAGTTCGTCACCCTTCAGCATAAACAGCTTCATGATTTATACATAGTATTTTTTAGAGGAATCTCAATATGGAAACAGGTACCGTAAAATGGTTCAACCAATCAAAAGGATTTGGTTTCATCGAACGAGAAGGCGAGGCGAAAGACCTCTTTGTCCACCAGACAGAGTTGGAAGGCGAAATTCATGATGGAGACAAAGTCGAGTTTGAAGTTGGTTCAACTGAAAAAGGCCCAAACGCTGTTAAAGTAAAACGAGTAGAGTAAGATTAGTAATTTTAGATTAATTTTCTTAATTTCTATAAAGTAACTAGCTTTACAGTATCCATCCTTTTATTTTTTTTAAAACTGCAAAAAACAGGAATTATGTAAGAAATAGCTAGTACGTGTACTATGAGAAATTAAACCTGATATTCTTCTTCATTCTTTTTTCTTCTTTTCTTGCATTAACTATTCGCTTGTATGATACTGAGAAGCTTTGAATGTTTGTTCTAGTCAAATTAGTTAATGCTAGTTAATAATTTAATAAAAATCAAGCGTATCTTTAAGATTCTTTGAGATTATTTAAGACAATGAAGCATAAACATTTCATGGTTTATACATAGTATTTTTTAGAGGAATCTCAATATGGAAACAGGTACCGTAAAATGGTTCAACCAATCAAAAGGATTTGGTTTCATCGTACGAGAAGGCGAGGCGAAAGACCTCTTTGTCCACCAGACAGAGGTTGAAGGCAACATTAATGATGGAGACAAAGTCGAGTTTGACGTTGGAGAAACCGACAAAGGCCCAAATGCAGTTAAAGTAAAACAAGTAGAGTAAGATCAATAATTTTTAAGTTAATTTTCTTAATTTCTATAAAGTCACTAACTTTACA
>JAYGCB010000045.1:0-5684 GCA_046583565.1 Candidatus Nitrosopelagicus sp.
CACACCTAATTCCAATTGCTTTAACAAAACGTGACAAATCGATTCTGGAAAGACAAGATTACCAAAACTGGTATAACATGCGAGGATTTTCAGACGATGATGGTTTATTCCACAGATGCTTCAAGTGGATTCCACCCCAAACAACTCCTTACGACATGGAAGATGATGAATTTCAAAAATATATTCAAAAAAAGGACGGTCTTAAACTTCTTGAAAAATATCGTACTGCCAAGGGGCAATCTATCGGCAGTTATGATAAACTAGCAGATGATCCAATTGAAGAGTGGAAAAAATCAGAGAGAACAAAGTATGAGAAATATTATAAAAATTGTATAACTGGAAAAAACCAGTCTGGACAAAAACTAAGACCGGGGGTTATGCCACAAGAAATTTACCCTATCGATTTATGGCGAGAACAAAAGAGACAAAGTAATTACGAGCCACTCATTCCAAGCTCGAAGCCACCAGGATTTGCAAGAAAGCAGCAAGAGGGAACTCCAAAATCTGCAAAACAAATTCTCACGATAGGGATTTTTTTAGCTACAGTGCTTGGTGTAGTTACATGGTGGGGGGTAGACTTGGTGGTTTTGGCTACGGCCACTGGAGGACTTGCACTTGGTATAGGACTTGCACTAAAAGAAACAATGGAAAATTACTTTGCATACATCATGATAAAAAAAGACAAGGTAATCAAAGAAGGTGATAGGGTAACACTACCAAGTGGATACAATGGTTTAGTATACAAAATTACACCCAGAGTAACCTATATCAGGCATGGTCTCAACGAGTCTTTGGCAATTGTTCCCACAAAACTAATCGTCTCACAAGAAATAATCAACTTTACTAAGGCTTTCAAGCTTGTTCCTGCCACTATTGAGGTTGGAGTTTCATATCTAAATGATCCTAAGCAAGTGGAAGCAATTCTAATTAAGATAGGTAGACGTGCCATGAAAGAAGTTATGGATGGTAATGGCATCCACCTCGCCAGACAGAAAAGATGCCCGTACCTTGATGAACACAAACCAAGTTGTGGATGTGATAAAGGATTAGATGTAGATGTGGGAGATCCCGTCGTAAGGTTTAACAATTTTAACGATTCAGCACTTGATTTTGCACTCAGAGTGTTTGTGCGGGATTATGGTTCTCAGTTTAAAATGAAAAGTGAAATGAGAACAATCATGTACCAAGAATTCAAAAATTATGACATTAGGATACCATGGCCTATCCGAACGATATACCAAGGAGATGAGAAAAGAGAAGCAGAGGAAATTGGGAAATTCGATAAAGAACGTAACCAAGTGGTTAAGGAGCATGGCGCTAAAGAGACTGAGGGTATGGCAGAAGAAGAATAGCATTTTCTGAAGATTTAAGAATCTGTTTTATTTCGTTGAAATATTGGTTAAATTTGCTGTTATAGCAGGAAATGCATCTAGAGATCTAGCAAAACGAATTGCCAGAAGACTAAAGGCTCCATATATAGAAGCACAAACAAAGATTTTCCCAGACGGTGAAAGTAAGATTACATTCAGTAGTATACCAAAAAAAAGCATCATATTAGTAGTCCAGTCCACATATCCTCCAGTTGATACAAACCTGTTGCAAACGCTAGCAATAATTTCTCAGGCTAGAAAAGCATCCTCAAAGATCTATGCGATAATACCATACATGGGTTATGCGAGACAGGACAGACAATTTCTAAGCGGAGAAGTAGTTACAATGTCAATAGTTGCAAAGATGCTCCAAGCAGTGGGTGCAAAAAAAGTCATTGTTGTTGATATACACAGCAAGACCGCACTAAATCACTTTAAAATTCCTACAGTAAATGTTTCTGCCATTCCAGAACTCGCCAAATATTTCAAAAAGCTGAAAATAAAAAAACCGTTAGTTGTATCTCCTGATACGGGCGGTTCTTCAAGAGCAAAAAAATTTGCCAGTCTTTTAAACACTGACTTTATTACATTAAAAAAATCTAGGAATAGAAATACCGGAAAAGTACAGATTCAATCTTCCAAAGTAGATGTTCATGGAAGGGATTTGGTTGTTATTGATGACATAATAAGTACTGGTGGAAGTATTATCAAGGCTACTCAGTTTCTAAAGAAACAAAAATGCAAACGGGTTTTTGTGGCATGCACACATGGACTGTTTGTTGGAGATGCTGAAAGGAAAATCAAAAAAGCTGGAGTGTCAAAAATCATAAGTACCAACACTATTCCTAGAAGCACTTCAAAAGTTGACATGGCAGGAGTGATAGCGAAATCAATTTAATAAAATGATGGAACTTATTTTTTTAGGAACGGCAGCTTCACATCCTACACTAGAACGTTCCACTTCATGCATCTGCTTGGTAAGAGACGGAGAAATCTTGATGTTTGATGCAGGTGAGGGCGCACAAATTTCTTATCTAAAATCAGGTCTTGGTTGGAATAAAAAAATGAAAATTTTTGTCACACATTTACACGGGGATCATTGTATTGGAATTTTAGGGTTTTTACAAACAATGACGTTGCAAAATAGAACGGAACCCATTGAGATTTACGGTCCTGAAGGTATTGAAGAGTTTATTGCAGCAAATATCAAAGTTATGAATTTTGGGTTATCATTTCCAGTTTTCATAACGCCAGTAAATGAAGGACTGGTTGTAAGCGAGGAAAAATATGAAGTGTATGCTTGTGAAGCCGAACATTCCGTGCAAACATTTTCTTTTCTTTTTCTTGAAAAAGAAAAACCAGGAACATTCTACCCTGAAAAGGCTACTGCCCTTGGTATTCCAAAAGGAAAGTTATGGCATAAACTTCAACAAGGAGAGGAAGTTGTAATTGAAAATAAATCAATAAAACCCTCCGAGGTGATGGGACCTAATGTGCCTGGGAAAAAAATTGGTATATCTGGTGATACCAGACCCATAAAAAAACTAGAAGTGTTTTTTAAAAATTGTGACTATCTGGTTTTTGACTCTACCTTTTCAGATGAGCTGAAAGAAAAAGCTGTTGAGACTTGTCACTCTACCGCAAAAGAAGCTGCTACTTTTGCAAAAAACGCAACTGTTTCAAATTTGATTTTAACTCACTTTTCTGCTCGATACAAGGATGAGAGTATTTTGTTGGATGAAGCAAGAGCCATTCATAATTCCGTAATAGCAGCTAATGATCAATTAAAAGTAGAAATAGAATAATTATTCAGCATCAGATACAAGCCAATCTATTACATCTTCAATGTTTTTAGAATGCAATACCACTTTTATCGGACCTAAAGGTGATTCGTCAGCCTCATCACAGAGAGCTATAACGTTTGCAAAGGCTGCTTGTTTGTTAAGATAAAACCAGGTTGAGTCTTTTGCCATATTACGCATTAGATGCCTACGATAGGCACTTTTGGTCCTCCTTGATCGCATAGTTTCATAGATCTTTGTTAAGGATTCATAGTTGCTTGAGTTTACAACCAAAGAATCGCCAGTTATCTTTTCATCCATATCAGTTAGAATGTTTGATACAGCTGTTCGAACTTTTTCCATATCCTCTGATGCGTTTATAGTACAAAAGGCGGATACTTTACAATTAACATCTAAGGATCTCAAGTATCAATCCATTTTTCAATTACTTTGTATGCTCGTTCAGTAAGTTCGTCTAGTGTAATATTGCTATTTGAAATGGTTTCGTCTGCTATTGATATGGATTCACCAATTCCTACACCGAGTTCTCTGTTATCACGCTCTTCAAATTTTTCTTTTGTTTTGGGATCATCTGAGCGTCCACGAGCACTCAAAAATTTATAGCGAGTATCGGCAGAAGCCTCTATCGATAATAATTTTACATCTCCAACATTTTTTAAAACTTCAATCTCTGCAGTTGATCTTACACCATCAATAATAATTACTCCAGATTGAGAATTTTTTATTTGCTCCGTAAGTAGTTCGGCAATTGCCCCAGGTCCGTTTTTCTCACGTAATTCTAACATCAACTTGCCCAAGTTGTCTCCAGTTGATTCTAAATTGCGTCTTTTTGCCTCAGCACGAACACCATCACCTAAATTCAAAGCTTCGATACCTTTTGCCTTTAATGCAGATACAATAGTTGACTTGCCAGAACCCGGCATGCCAGTTAGACAGACTATTAGCTTTACCACGGTGAAATTGTTTCACAATTCAAGTCTATGAATCTACCGCAATGCCTAACAAACGCTATGTTAAAAAAAATATAATGCGAACTTTTGTTGCAATTGAAGTAAGTGATCAAAATGTTTTAAATTCTATTAGTCATGTTCAGTCTGAATTAAGCATCAAAGCTAAACCAGTAGAACTTCATAACATGCATTTTACTGTACAATTTTTAGGAGAAATCTCAGAGGAAATGACTAGAAAAATTTCTGATGCGTTAAATAGTTTGGAATTTACTCCGTTTTTGATAAGTTTTGTTGGCATTGGGGTTTTCCCCAAGCCTAGCTTCCCACGAGTGATTTGGATTGGAACGAATGAGGGTGTCAATGAACTTGAAAAATTAGCAGAAATGATACGCATAAAATTATCACAGCTTGGATTTCGCCCAGATAAAAAATTCAAGCCGCATGTTACTATATTTAGAGTAAAAAACAAGATTGAAGACATATCAGACAAATTGGAAAAATTTTCGTCATATTCTTTTGGAAAGCAGATGATCTATGAAATTAAATTGAAGAAAAGCGAACTTACACCTGAAGGACCTATTTATACAGATGTGTTGGTTGTGAAAGGAAAGAAATGAATTCAATCTTAAACTATGCAAAAAAGGAAGCGACACCGCCTAAAAAATTACAGCAAAGGAAACAGCGTATTGTAAAAATGGCTTGTGATTTAGTAAGTGAATTCATAAAAAAACATCCCCAAGTAGTTGGGTTTGAACTCGGTGGTTCATATGCTAAAGGTACATGGCTACCGGAAAAAGCTGATATTGATATCTTTGTTAAATTCAACAAAAAAACATCCGAAAAGGATTTTAGAAATCTTGGGACAGAGATAGGTTTTCAATCATTAAAGAAATACAAGCCTTACACTAGGCATGCGGAGCATCCATTTGTAGAGGCAATTGTTGACGGAACCAAAGTAAACATTGTTCCGTGCTATGATGTCAATAAAGGAGAGTGGCAAAGTGCAACAGATAGATCCATATATCATACAAAATTCATGTCGCAAAATTTATCTGATTCTATGAAGGAAGATGTGAGAATTCTCAAGAAGTTTTTTCTCCATCTAGGAGTTTATGGAGCTGAAATAGCCAAGGAAGGTTTTAGTGGATATGTCTCAGAAGTGCTAATTTCCTACTTTGGCAGCTTTGAAAAAACAATAAAGAAAATTTCAGAGTTGAAGAAAGGACAAGTGATTGGAAAAACTATGAAAAAATTTGATTCGCCTATTGTACTCATTGACCCTATTGATAACAATAGGAATCTTGGAACTGCAATTTCAATAGATAATTTAGGAAAGTTTGTTTTAGCAAGTAGGGCGTTTTTGAAAAAACCATCTAAAAAATTTTTTAAAAAGCCAGTTTCTAACCGTATTATGAAAAATGTTGATAAAATTGTAGTTGTCCAATTTAGGTTTAAAGATAGAAGTGATGATATTATTTGGGGTCAAATAAAACGTGCGTCAAATGCACTAAAAACTCAGTTAGAATTGGGTGAATTTACGGTTTTAAGGAATTCGTCAGTTA
>JAYGCB010000085.1:0-5245 GCA_046583565.1 Candidatus Nitrosopelagicus sp.
GCTGTAAACCAAGCTGTAACAAATCCTGAAAACACTATTACTAAGGCAAAGAGAAAGATGGGTACAGACCACGTTTACAAAATTCAAGGCAAAGAATACAAGCCACAACAAATCTCCGCTTTTATTTTACAAAAAATTAAAAAAGATGCTGAAGCATTTACTGGTGATAAGATCATAAAGGCAGTAATTACAGTTCCTGCCTATTTTGATGATAATCAGAGACAAGCTACCAAAGATGCTGGAACAATCGCTGGGCTTGAGGTGGTGCGAATTATCAACGAGCCTACTGCAGCATCTCTTGCTTTTGGTCTTGACAAACCAAAGCAGGAAATGAAAATATTGGTATTTGATTTTGGTGGTGGTACACTCGATGTCTCAATAATGGAAATGGGCGGTGGCGTTTTTGAAGTAATGAGCACTTCTGGTGATACTCAACTGGGTGGCACGGATATGGATATAGCTATAATGGATTATGTCAAAGAGGAATTCAGAAAAAAAGAGGGTGTTGACCTTTCAGGTGACAAGAAAGCTATGGAACGACTCAGAGAGGCTTGTGAAAAGGCAAAGATTCAACTTTCAGGTGTAATGGAAACTGAGATAAACTTACCATACGTCCATGAAAAGACTGCGCTTGAAGTGAAACTAACAAGAGCCAAACTAGAGAGTCTTGTAACATCACTAGTTGATAGATGTAAGCCTGCAGTTGATAAAGCACTTGAGGATGCAAAATTATCTGCTTCAGACATAACCAGAAGTGTACTCATTGGCGGACCTACTAGAATGCCAATTGTAAAAAAGTTTGTTGAGGATACTATTGGTAAAATCCCAGAATCTGGAGTTGATCCAATGGAGGCTGTTGCCTTTGGCGCTGCCATTCAGGCGGGTATTCTGGCTGGAGAGGTGGAAAGTGATATTGTGTTACTAGATGTAACTCCATTGACATTAGGAATTGAAACACTAGGTGGTGTGCGTGAACAAATTATTGAGAGAAACACTACAATACCAACATCCAAAGACAAGACTTTCACAACAGCTGCTGATAATCAAACCGCAGTTACAATAAACGTGGTTCAGGGGGAACGACCTATGGTTGCTGACAATGTTTCCTTGGGAAGTTTTAACCTGACTGATGTTCCTCCGGCTCCTAGAGGAGTTCCACAAATCAATGTAAAATTTGACATTGATGCGAATGGTATCATAAACGTAACAGCAAAGGATCTGGGAACTGGAAAGGATAATAAAATTACAATAGAATCTACTACAAAACTATCAGATGAAGAGGTCGAAAAATTGAAACAGGATGCAGAAAAGCACGCAGACGAAGACAAGAAGAAGAAAGAGACAGTCGACCTCAAAAATGAGGCAGAAAGCTTCATCTACACGACAGAAAAATTGGTTAACCAAGATCTTAAAGACAAAATATCGCAAGAACAGGGAATTAAGGCTACAGATGCAATAAAGGAGCTGAAGGAAGTTCTAACTCAGGACGTAGACCAAATTAAAACAAAACTAGATGCATTAAAAGCGATAGTAAATGAAATAACTACTGAATTATACAAAAATGCTACTCCTCCACCAGGGGCAGACCAACAGAAAGATGAAACCAAATCTGAAGAAAAATCAGAGCCTGAGCCAGAACCAGAATCAAAACCAAGTGAAGATAAGCCAAAATAAAACGTCATAAACCAATTATTTGAAATGAATATCTTAGCTAATTTATACGGCAAATTAAATATTTGATCTTGATATGAGTGCTAAACGCGATTATTATGAAGTTGTTGGTGTTTCTAAGACAGCTTCACAAGATGAGATTAAATCTCAGTATAGAAAATTAGCTTTAAAATTTCATCCTGACAGAAACAAGTCACCCGAATCTGCTGAGCATTTCAAGGAGATTTCAGAAGCATATGCAGTGTTATCAGATTCAAAAAAACGACAACTGTATGATCAACATGGACATGCTGGCGTAGATGGACGATATAGTACTGAAGATATTTTCCGTGGAGCTGGATCCAACTTTGATGACATCTTTAGCGATTTGTTTGGAGGAAGAGGTAGACGAACATCGGGAGGCTTTGAATCAGTTTTCGAGAATCTTTTTGGAGGCAGACAGGGATTTGGTGGTTTTGGAAGGCAGAGGGGCTCTGATTTGCTGCATGAAACTTTTGTTTCTCTAGAGGAGGTGCTTCATGGAAAAAAAATGGAGCTTGATATACCAAAAAACGTGGACTGCCAGGATTGTAATGGTACTGGTTGTTCACCTGGCACGTCAAAAATAAAATGTTCGGAGTGTAATGGTCAGGGACAAGTAAGGGCTAGTCGAAATATGGGCTTCTCTACGTTTGTTACTGTTCAGCCTTGCAGAAAATGTCAGGGGCAAGGAGTAACAATTGAAAAACCCTGTAGAAAATGCAAATCAGGAAAAGTAAAAGGCATAAAACATATTTCATTTGAACTTCCGCCAGGCATAGACAACGGTGACTATGTGCTCTCTGGTGAGGGTGATTCAGTACCAGATGGAATCAATGGTGATCTAATAGTAAGGGTGCAAGTTCAGCCTCATCCCAAATTCAAACGAGATGGCAGAGAAATTTTTTATGATGCACAAATTTCAATGGTAGATTCAAGCTTAGGTAAAACATTTCAAGTTCCCACTCTTGATGGATATGAGAAAATTACTGTTGATCCTGGAAGTCAACCAAATTCAATTATGAAACTAAAGGGAAAGGGCTTGCCAGGGCGAGGCTTTCGTGGCAGGGGTGATCTGTATGTAAGATTAGTTGTGAACATTCCAAAAAAACTAAACAAACGTCAAAAGGAACTGTTAAAGGAATTCGAAGACTCTTAATTAAACTGCAAATTCTAATCCGCTTCAGATTTTTTTTTGCGAATTTTTATATTATGTCCAGCACGGCTATGGAATGAATGAATTATTCGTATTATTTCAGCAACACTGTGTTCTGAGTAGTATTTTACATTATACATACCAAGTGATTTTTTGCAATTATCACAATAAATTTCTATAAATTTCATCTTATTTGAATGACTACATGATTGGCTATTTTGTTTTTGCTATAACAAAAAAGAAACTTATTCGAGGTTTTTTTCTTGCTATTTGCGGGGGTCGCCCAGCCTGGTCAACGGCGTAAGGTTCAGATCCTTATCTCTCAGGAGTTCGTGGGTTCAAATCCCACCTCCCGCACTAATTATAGAATGATGCAAAAACAGAACTTACTTCTTCGGTGGTCCTTTTCTTTCCTTAATTCTAGCCCTTCCAGTTTTTCTAGCAGCAATGCTTCCAACCTTTGCTCCAGGTGGTGCGTTACGTGAAACGGTTGAGCTTTGCCCAACGTGTTGATGTCTACCTCCTCCATGAGGATGGACGTATGCTCCTTGGGCTACACCTCTAACAATCGGGTATTTTTGTCCTTTTGATCTAAACCTTCTCCAATTTACTCCAGCACGCATTAGTGGCCGGTCAGTAACTCCACCGCCTGCCAAGGTTCCTATCATCGCCCTGTTTTTTTTGTTTAGAGTAATAAATTTGCCAGAAGCAAGTTTTAGCGTAACACCATCATCACCATGTGAAAATATTGTTGCACTAGTTCCAGCAGATTTAATAAAAGAACCTCCGTCACCAACTTGCTTTTCTACATTACACACAGTTGTACCATCAGGAATATTTTGAATGCTGTTTACATTGCCATCTACAATTCCAGATTCATATCCAAATTGTATCTTTGAGCCAACCTTAGATCCAATAACTGCAGGAAGAAATGAGTTCGAGCCGTTATCAAGTCGAATTTTTGCTAATGGGACATCACGACCTCTTTCATGAACAAGATCAACAATCTCAACAATATGACTCTCTTTAGGATCAAAGTTAGGATATTTTGCTGGCGCAATTTTTCCAGTTTTAGCTGCCCTAAACTGCATCCCACCGCGTCCACGTCTTCTAACCAGAGGTCTTTTTCCCATTGTGAAAATTTTTGACTACTCAACAGATTTTAAGCTTGTGATTAACTTAATTTTTTTTCAGAGGAATTCAACGACAAAGGTATAAACAATACATTAAGTGAGATGAATTATGAGTGAAAATGAGCTTTCTCTCAAAGTATTGGAAGCCTATACACGAGACGTTGGGCGTGGCGTAGCAAGAATTGATTACGATTCCATGGATACATTAAACGCATCAACGGGAGATGTTGTAGAGATTAAGGGTAAGCGTAGAACTGTTGCAAAATGTTTACCGCTTTATCCTTCAGACGAAGGAAAAGGAATTATTAGAATAGATGGATTAGGACGAAACAATTCTGGAATTGCAATTGGAGATAGTGTTACGGTAAAAAAGATCAAGGCAACAGCTGCAGAGAAAATTGTAGTGGCTCCGTTAGAAGCTATACCGCCAATTGATGAACGGTATCTTGCAGACGCATTAGAAAGTGTTCCCTTGATTAAGGGTGATAATGTCATGGTTCCATATTTTGGAGGCCGATTGACATTTCAGATAGTAGGAGTGTCTCCTAACGCTGATGCTGTTCTTGTAACTCAAAAAACAGTTTTCCATATAGCGGAAAAAGGTGAAGCACTAAGAGGTGTTCCGCAAGTTTCCTATGAAGACATTGGTGGTTTGACTGATGAGATTAAGAAAGTAAGAGAGATGATTGAATTACCTCTGCGTCATCCGGAGATATTTGAAAAATTAGGAATAGAAGCACCAAAGGGTGTGTTACTTTATGGACCACCAGGTACAGGAAAGACTTTGTTAGCAAAGGCAGTAGCAAACGAAAGCAATGCACACTTCATTAGCATTTCTGGTCCTGAGATTATGAGCAAGTTCTATGGTGAAAGTGAAGCTAGGCTACGAGAGATATTCAAGGAGGCAAGAGAGAAAGCACCATCAATTGTTTTCATTGATGAGATTGATTCTATAGCGCCTAAACGAGAAGAAGTTACCGGCGAAGTTGAGCGAAGAGTTGTATCACAAATGCTTTCTCTTATGGATGGATTGGAAGCAAGGGGTAAGGTGATAGTAATTTCTGCTACCAACAGACCGAATGCAATTGATCCAGCATTAAGAAGACCGGGAAGATTTGACAGGGAAATTGAGATCAAAGTTCCTGACAAAAAGGGAAGGCGTGACATTCTAAACATTCACACACGAAATATGCCGTTAGCTGATGATGTAGATCTTAAAAAAATATCCGGAGTTAGCCATGGATATGTAGGTGCTGACTTGGAATAC
>JAYGCB010000114.1:0-4217 GCA_046583565.1 Candidatus Nitrosopelagicus sp.
TTTTATAATTTCTCTGATTTTTGGGCCTGCTGAAATTGATAATTCGGAACATTTGACAAGTTGATCAAAGGTAAATCCAGCACTACCACCCTTTTGAAGTGCAACAATATTTCCGTCAGAGTTAGTTGTGATTGTTATTCGCGCATCCAGACATTCCCATTCATCAAGATTTGGATCAATTATGATAAATTCGCCAATCCGACCCATTGTAATTGATACTGGAATAGTAGTAATTGGTGCATCCGATACTTCTCCTTCAACCATGACTGGCTTGTCATCTTTTATCTCCCATTTTGGTATCTTTGATGTCATAATTGCAGCAACAGAAGAATATGAACAAGCATCAAACAGGTTACCGTCATGGTCTGTTATCACATTATCTGCGAATATACCAATGACAGATTTATCTTCCTCTAAAACCATCTGAGATAAATCAATCATTCCACTTTCACGAATTCCTCTATCAACCACTCTTGCAAGTTCTATCACAGCAGGTTGAGGAGGACCTGTTTCGGCACTTGGATGAGCTAATGGTAGAATTTCAGCTGTACAGATAAAGATTCCTTTGTCACCCATGTCAGGAAAAGGTCTGTCTGGTTGAACTTTGATACCGGATACAACCTCAGTGTCACCGAGTCTAACTCGTGCAGAACCATTAGCATTTGGTATAACGTCAGTATCAATAGACAGGGGTCTTATTTCATCTAAAGCACGACCATCAATTCTTTTTCCTTCTTGGAGTAAATCTAGAATTTTAGATCTTTTTAGTTTATCTATAATTGATAATTCTACCATTAATTATTATCACCAGATGAAAAATATTTTTCACGTAACGAATTTTTTTGTATTTCATAGATTTGCTTACAACCGTCTATACCAATTTCAACACATTTTTTGAACTCGTCAGGAGTAAGAACACCGTCTAATTGTAACAAAGTAATTTGACCAAGATTTGGCATGTAGCCAATTGGCATATCTGCTTGCCCCGCCTGATCTTCTTCATTGTTAACATCAAGTATCAAAGTATCAGCGGCTTTACCTGAAGCACATGCACAAACTAAATCTCTCATTGGAATTCCAGCATCAACTAATGCAACCGATGCCGCATCTAGTGCAGCACACCTTGTTCCACCATCAGCTTGTAATACTTCAAGAAAAACATCAACGGCAGTCCTAGGAAATTGTTCAAGCATTACAGCCGGCTCTAACGCTTCTTTGATAACTTTACTGATCTCAATTTCTCGTCGTGACGGAGCCGGTTTTTTTCTTTCGGTAACAGAAAAAGGTTCCATGTGATATCTAACTCTTAAAATTCCAGTATCCGGATTAGACATATGTTTTGGATGAACGTCTCTTGGACCAAAAACTCCAGCGAGAATCTTATTTCCACCGAATTCAATATATGCAGATCCGTCAGCGTTTTTTAAAACTCCCGTTTTTATAGTAACCTTTCTTGTTTCGTTTACTTTACGTCCATCACATCGAATTCCATTTTTATCCAGTAGTACTAAATTAGATTTTCTTCCGCCCATTCATTATACACCGTTTAATCCTAACATTTTTTTCACTTTATCTGTCAAATCAGCAAGATGTGCCTGCTCTTCAACCATTCGAATTGCCGCAAGTGCCTTTAATAACCCATTTGTTTCATTGGAAGAAACTACAATTAACCCATTTTGGCCTATAGTAATAGTTGCATTAGTAGATGACTCTATTGTTTGGATCATAGAACCGTGTTTCCCAATTAGACGTGGAATTTTTGTAGGAGATATTTTAACTAATTCACCAGAGTCAATCTTTCCCAGGTTCTGACCTGAGATAGATAGTAATGGTTCACGTGTTCTGTCAGAATTAGCAATTCTCGCTAAGATAAGATCAGATTTATCAAGACTTGCTTTCATTTCACCTAATGTAGCATTAGAACCTCTACCAAACACATCCTTTGCCAATAACATTCCTTCATAACATGAATTAATATCCGCAAACCAAGAATTGCCGTGAATATATTTAATCATCCCTATTACCAGGTCATCAACTTTTGGCAAATAGATTCCTGATAATGGAATTACCCTAACACTATCATAAGAAACATCAGAGAGTCCAATAGCAGTAGATATGATTCGCTTTCCCTCTAATGTAACATTTGCTTGTAATCGAAGAGGTGCAGTTGTGATAACATCACCTGGAAGAACATAACGTTTTTTAGATTCTGAATTTTTCAATTTTTTTCATCCAAAATATTTTGAATCTTTTCTTCAAGATTAGTATTATGTAACGCTTTATCCATCATTTTAATGGATTCGACAGCTTTTTTTAAACCGGCAGAATCATCACATTTTAAAACAATTAACCCATTTTGGCCTATAGTAATAGTTGCATTAGTAGATGACTCTATTGTTTGGATCATAGAACCGTGTTTCCCAATTAGACGTGGAATTTTTGCAGGAGATATTTTAACTAATTCACCAGAGTCAATCTTTCCCAGGTTCTGACCTGAGATAGATAGTAATGGTCCTCTTGAACCACCTGCATTAATAATTCTTGTAGATATGATATCACCAACACAAAGCTTTAGGGAAAGATCATCCTTGGAAGGTGAGTAATCTCTTCCAAAAATATCAGATGCTGGAAGCATACCTGTATAGTAAGAATTTATGTCAACATCCCATGATAACGCGCTGTGCGACATAACTTTACCAATAATTAAATCATCAATTTTAGGAGTGTAGAGTCCAGTTAAAGGAATAACATTGACTCGGTTATCTTCTATCTCATAAAACCCAATTGCAGTAGACATAATTTTGTCACCGTCAAGTATGACATTTTGTTCTGGTGTATAAGAACCAGTGATAATAACATCACCTGGTATAACAAATTTATTTTGACTCATTTTATCATCTCAATAAAGGCAGTGCCCTTCGTTATAGCACCCAATCTATCTATCACATTTGGTCTCGCTGCCGCTGGTATTTCTAGTATAGCTTTCAAGGATCCATTTGGTTGCCAATCTTCTTTTTTCAATATACCTGTTGATTTTAAGACAGAATAAGACTGTGCTACATACTGAGCTGGGACAGAAATTTCTAACAAAAGATTTTCTGATTTTAATGGAATAATTGAACGTAGTTCCTCAACAATATCTTTAACTTGCTCTTCAACACTTTTGAATGGATCAATAGTAACATGAGCATCTGTCAAAGCCTGCTCAATTCTTAGTGGTGGATGTGGTAAATGAGAACGTGGGTCAACAAATGTTTTTGCAATAAATACGATTACCTGTTTACGTTTTTCTGAAGTCATTTTTCTACGCTGATCAGTAGTTAGGTTAAGATCTCCCTTCTGCAATATTTTTTCAGCAATAACTAATGTATCTTCGGTTTTGAAAGCTTTCTGTAATTTTTCAGAAGAAGCCCTAGTTCCCTGGCTTGAATCAGAATAGATTTCATCAGATATTAGAACAGATGCAATTTCTTTTATTTTTCCAAGTTTATAGTCAAGGGCTGGATCAGGTTTAACCAAAATCTCAAATTTGTTGCCCTCAAACGTGTATTTTACCACAGTTAACTTATCAGTCATGTTGATAACAATTTGTACCATAGTTATTTATCTATACTTTATACCAGCTAGATTTTTATTTGGATTTTTTGGTTTCTCAATAGGTTTTGTCTTCTATCCAAGTTATTAATACTGACAGCAAAAAAATTTCCATTAAGCTCAAGGGTGTTTCATTAGAATATGCAAATGCGCTGAGAAGAATTTGTCTAAATGGTGTTCCCGTTTTTGCCATAGATACTGTGGACATTATAGAAAATACGTCTGTTATAGCGGATGAGGATCTTGCTCACAGACTTGGTATGATTCCGCTCAAAACAGAACTTTCAAGATTTGACGAACCAGATTCCAGAGTTATGTTTATTCTTGATTCTGGTGACATAAAATCAGCGAGAACAATTACATCTGCTGATCTTTTAACAAAGGATGAGATAGTAAAGCCAATTTCTGATAAAATACCGATTGCATACTTAGCACCCGGGCAACGAATTAGGTTTGAAGCATATGCTAAACTTGGTCGAGGTACTGAGCATGCTAAATGGAATTCAGCTAATATCTCAGTACTAACAAATACTAAGAATGATGGTGAACGTGTTTTGACTGTGGAAACCACTGGTGCTCTAGAACCCAAGGAGATCATTCTAACTGGTATTGATGAACTTGGT
>JAYGCB010000013.1:0-13960 GCA_046583565.1 Candidatus Nitrosopelagicus sp.
GATTTTGTCGTGTTTTTCAAGTTCTTTTCCAACTATACTAATTACTTGTGATTTTGCTTCACGTATAACTTCATTGTGGAATTGAAGCGACCAGATGAATTTCTTGTGAAAATCTCTAGAGAAATTGATTAAATCCATATCTTCTTTTTCAAACCCTTCAAAATGGTGATCATGTGCATCTTTCATTCTACCAAAAAGCGACCCCACATTTCCTATCGGAACTTTTGTTATCTCAGAAACATATTTGCGAAAGCATTGGTTGATGGGTTCCCACAGTTTGTAATAATTCATCCTTAGCCCCAGTGGAATTTCATCCACAATTTTTTGAAAATCTTTCTCAATATCAGTGTAGGATTTATTTCGCATAGCATTCTTGTAAATTTTAAAATTTTCTATATCTTGTTTAAAATTTTCTATATCTTGTGGGTTCAATCTCAAAAGAGAATTGTCTTCTGGAACTATCGTTTTGTCACCTATTATTTCTGCTTTTAATATTGATTGTTTATCCAACTCTAAACTAGACTCAATTTCCTTTTTGAAATAAGCAAAGAATTCTTTCATTTCAATTTTTGACGAGAATTTCAAAAATATGTAATTGTGATCAAAATTAAGCATCAATTCATTATTTGATGTGAATTCAATTTGTTGCTCCATCATAAAGTCTCCACCGACTTCCCATTCTTCCAATACTAGATCATCGAGTTTTTTATAGATTTGAACTAGTGTATCGTCTGTAATGTACATGTGGAATCCACAGTTATCATTAAAATCGAGTACTAGATATTCGTCTTCAATTATGGCTTGAAAATATGTAAATTGCCCATGCGCTTTATTTTCAGGCTTCATAAGATTTTCTATAATAGATGGGTCAGCGTATAATATTATCTTGATCTAATTCTTTCTTATAGAGTATGAGTTTGATCTGACTGTTTTAGGAAATTATTTTGGTAATTGGTAACGGTATACCGTTTACCATTAACCTAATTGATCAAAACTGGAAGTTTACCAGCTACCCATGTATTTGATCTGTTCCTTTGTTAGCCTGTCAATCTTGACATTCATGGCCCTAAGAGCATCTATTGCCACCATCCTGTCTATCTCCTTTGGAACAGTTACAACCTTTTTTGGTAATTTTTTATGGTTTTTCAAAATATAGAGAATTGAAAGTAGTTGGTTTGAGAATGACTGTGCCATGACTTCTGGTGGATGGCCTTCAGCAGCTGTCAAGTTAGCTATCCTACCCTCCCCGATAAGATAGACTTTTTTGCCATTTTTTAGTACACATTCGTCAAGATATGGACGAACCTGCCTGACAGATTTTGATTGCTTTAGAAGAAACTTGGAGTCCACTTCAACGTCAAAGTGACCAACATTTCCAAGTACCGCACCATCCTTCATTGTTAAGATATGCTCCTTCCTGATTATGCTGGTCATTCCAGTTGTTGTTATAAAGATCTCGCCAATTTTTGCAGCCTGTGCCATCGGCATCACATCAAAGCCATCCATGTGAGCCTCCAATGCTCGTATAGGATCAACCTCCGTCACGATTACTTTGGCATTCATTCCACGAAAGTTTGCAGCCACGCCTTTTCCAACCCAGCCGTAGCCTGCCACTACAATCCGTTTAGATGCAATTAACAAGTTCATGGCACGCAAATATCCGTCTATCGTACTTTGCCCAGTTCCATATTTGTTATCAAACATATGTTTAGTGTATGCGTCGTTGACTGAGATTACCGGATAGCGAAGTTTGCCTTGTTTTTCTACAGCTCTAATTCGGTTTACACCTGCAGTAGTTTCTTCAGTTGCGCCAAAAATTTTCAACGAACTATATTTTTTATCAAAGTGTGCTTTTACATTCATGTCAGAACCATCATCCGTTAAAATTTGTGGCTTGTGGTTTAGAACTTGTTCTATGCACCAATCATATTCCTTGGGACTTTGACCAGCCCAACAGTATGTATGAATTCCCTGCGATGCAAGAAAAGCTGCAATGTCATCTTGCGTAGTTAGGGGGTTTCCACCACAACATGCAACGTTAGCTCCCAACTCTTTGGCACCAACAAGTAAAACCGATGTTTCCTTTGTTATATGTAAACAAAATCCTAACGTTATACCTTTAAGCGGTTTTGATTTTTTTAGACGGTTTATAGTGTTATCCAGAATCTGCATATGGGATCTTGCCCATTCATAAGAAAGCTTACCTTGCTTTGCCAACTTTGGGTTTTTTACCTTACTCAACATAAACTTGGGTTTTAAGCGAATATAAAATCCTATCATGATTTGAAAAACTTTTTAGAACGAGTAAAATAGCCAATAATAAGTAAATGGCTTGGAAAAAAATAGTAGAAAAAAATACAATATCTGTAGGTAGTGGCGAGGAATTTGATATCGGTGGCAAAAAAATTGCTGTTTTTAATCAAGACGGATACCATGCATTGGATGCACTATGTGTTCATCAAGACAGCTCAATTGCACCGGGTAAGCTTGATGGAGATATTGTGGAATGTCCTTCACATTTTTGGCATTATAATATCAAAACTGGTGAACTACAGGATTATCTAAAAGATGTCAGGCTTCAAACATATTCTATCGAAGAAAGAAGTGACGGCATCTACATAGACTTGTAATAAACTATTTTAAATAAAATCGACAAGTGATGATTTTAAGCTAATGAATTTTTCATAAATTGCTTCAATTACCTGATTAACTTTATCTTGTACAGCAGGATCGTTTTTCAAATTTTCAATATCAGTTGCTGTTGCGCTAGCATACGGGCCAATATATTCCTCAAAGCTGTCAGACAACAATAGAAAAGCCCCACCGCCTAGTATTATAGCAGTTATAATCAGCTTGCCTATCATTAGTAATTAATTTCAAAAATTCATAAAAAATCATAAATGTACAATTTTTGATTAAATGAAAAAATTTCTTAACGTGATTTATTAGATAACAATTTTTATGCCTAGAATCCAAAGATTGTGCGATGAATCAAGAAATTCTGCAGGAAATTTTGAGACAAGATTATACAATGATCCAGAAGAGTATCGAATCATTCCTAAAAAATCAGGTTACGCGGAAAAAAGCCGATGGCGTTGTTTTTGGACTAAGCGGTGGTATAGACTCTACTGCAGTTGCATGTCTCTGCTCAAAATTGTTTAAAAAAAACGCACTAGCGCTTGTAATGCCTGACTCTGCTGTATCACCATCTTCTGATACCGGTGATGCCCTCAAGTTTATTGGCGAGAATGGAATTGACTACAAGCTAATTGACATTAATACTATTCATAAAAGATACTCACATTATCTAGAACCGGATGAACTTGCGTTAGGAAACTTAAGAGCTAGGATAAGATCAAATATCATTTATTATTACGCGAATCTCAAAAATTACCTCGTTTTGGGCACAAGCGACAAAAGTGAATACCTTCTTGGATATTTCACCAAGTTTGGTGATGGCAGTGCAGACATGCTTCCAATTGTATCTATTTACAAAACACAATTACGAGAACTTGCTAAAACCATCGGTGTGCCGAATAACATAATCACTAAAAAAAGCAGTCCCAATCTCTGGAAGGGACATGGTGCCGAAGATGAAATTGGTATTTCATATGAAGAGATTGACTCTATACTGTATTGCCTAGTGGATGAAAAATTGTCAGTGAATAAAACAATTCAAAAGACAGAAATCTCAAGAAAATCTGTAGAAAAGATTTACCAGATGTACCAAAATACCCAACACAAAAGAATTTTGCCTGAGAGAGTGTAGAAGATTAATGCAAATATTTGACACGTTAAAAAACACGAAAACAGAGTTGGAATTTTCAGACAAGGTTAGAATCTACCTGTGTGGTGTGACGGTTTATGACGAGGCTCATATAGGACATGCGCGAACAATTATAGTTTTTGACGTACTACGCAGGTTCTTAGAATCACAAAATATTCCCGTAGAATTTGTTCAAAACTTTACAGATGTAGATGACAAGATAATAGAACGAGCACATGAAAAGAATGTACCAGCACTAGAACTTGCTGCTAAGTACATTGAGCATTACTTTACTGACTTTGATAGACTAAATGTTAAAAGAGCAACAAGTTATCCAAAGGCGACAGATCATATTAACGATATGCATAACTTAATTTCGAATCTTATTGATAAAAAATATGCATATCTGACAAAAAATGGTGTCTATTTTTCTGTATCAAAGTTTTCTGAATATGGTAAATTGTCCAAAAAAAAGACTGGTGATTTGGTTGCTGGCGCACGTGTGATAGTCGACGAAGAAAAAAATGACCCTCTTGACTTTGCGTTATGGAAGTTTTCAGAAAAGGAACCATTCTGGAACAGCCCATGGGGCAATGGAAGGCCAGGTTGGCATATTGAATGCTCTGCAATGAGTTTAAAGTACCTTGGTGAAAATTTTGAAATTCATGGAGGTGGAAGAGACCTAATCTTTCCACATCATGAAAATGAGATTGCACAATCAGAATCATACACATCAAACAAATTTGCAAAAATTTGGATGCATGTAGGAATGATAACCATAAACGGTGAAAAAATGTCCAAATCTCTTGGAAATGTAAAGTCCGTAAGGCATGTCTTTGAAAACTGGGGACCAAATATTATCAGACTGTTTTGTCTTTCTGGACATTATACAAAACCAATTGATTACTCGGAGAAATTTCTAAAAGAAAACATTACAAAACTTAGACAAATAGAATCGTGCTATTATGAACTAAGGTTGGCTGAAGGAACAGGTGGGGAGAGTATTGCAAAAAAACTAGTTAGTGAATGTAGAAATGATTTTGATTCTGCGCTGAATGATGACTTGAACACTCCGCTTGCATTAACGGTCTTTTACAGATTAATCAAGGAGGTTAATTCCATGGCAGCTGAGGAAAAAATTACTCAAACAATATCAAGTATAATTTTACCAGAGTTTGAGAGGATGACAGATATGCTAGGAATTCAGATTCTGAAGGTTTCAGATGTAGAAAAGAATGAGATTAACCAACTTATAGCAAAAAGGGATGAATATAGAGAACAAAAAAACTTTGAGCAAGCAGACAGGATTAGAGACCAAATCATGGAGAAAAATATTATTTTTATTGATCACAAAAATAGCACAAGATGGATAAAGCAAGAAAAAATTAAGGCAAACTAATTATTTTTTTGAGGCGTTAATCAGACATATGACATCACGATCACGAAGCTGATAATTTGTTGGAACCCTCAATTTATATCGTAAATCTTTTGCATACAAAAGACCTTTTACTAAATCTGAGTGAACCTCTTTTGCTAAATCAACAACAGTAGCCCCATCCTTTAGTAACACAAGATCTGGAAGAACACGCCCCTTTTTATCAGAAAGTTTTTCCGGGTTAGCCACCGGATAAATAGAATTCATCTTCAATAACTTGAAAACTGTAACATTAATTGCAAACTGAACACCGGTACGCATGTACTCGCCCATTATGTCCTTTTTAATAAAATCCAATGCAGCCAACTGTTTTTGACTAAGCTCATTAGTCTTCAATATATCAAACAGTTCTGAACCCGGTGAATATTTTATCAGGTCTTTTTGTTCTGCCCGTCTAAGAGTTAGCTCACTATCTGCACTTGCAGGCACTACAATCATATCATTGTATCTTTCACGAAGGCGTACAAAATTTTTATCAGCACCTGGAACATCAATCTTATTTGCTACAATCAGCGTTGGTTTTGATACTTTTCTAAGTTGTGTTGAAAACTTTTTGCTCTCATGTAAATTGTAATTTTCAATGTCCTTGCCCTCAAGCCCAGTAATCCTTAATGTCTCCATAACATGATTTTTTTTTATCCCTAAACCCTGATACAGTTCAGTTAATGCAGATATCTGATCATTTTCAGATTTAATCATTTTTTGCAGTTTATCGCGATTGCCCTCCAAGATTTTTTGATACCACATATTCAGCTCTTCCTCTATATCGGCAAAATCAGATACTGGATCACCAGTGCCGGTTTCTGTGATTCGTCCAGAAGAATCAATGCTCGCAGATGCGTCTACCACATGTAGTAATGCGTCAGATTGTGCTGCTATAGAAAGAAATTGGTTGCCTAACCCTTTTCCCTTCCATGCATCCTTAATTAATCCCGGCAAATCAATTAATTCGATAGGAATATACCTCCAACCGTCACTACATTTGGAATTATTTGGGTTATCTTGTACATTGAATTCCTTATGAACACAAAGCGTAATGGCATGTCCAATTGATGTAGACGGTTTTTTTGTTGTAAAAGGATATGTTGAAATTTCATCGGTGGATAACGTAGATGAATTAAAGAAAGTTGTTTTTCCAGTGTTTGTTTTGCCAATAAGGCCGATTTTAATGGGCATGGTTGAAAAACATATTCATATTATTTATCTCTGGTACCTTGTTCAGTTATTTTATTCATTAATTTATCGCACGAGTTTTGCAATTCAGAAACCATCCACTGAATTTCGCCAAGATCTTCTTCAGACAGATCATCGCTCCATTTTTCCAATACTGCTTTGGAAATAAGTGAAGAATTGTAAAGTAATGCCCAATACGGATGATGTTCAGCAGTTGCATAAGCCAGTTCCACAACATCTTCCAAGCTGCTTTTAGCACGAGAAACTGAATCAGCGTTTTCTCCAAATATCCGAATTATGTTCAAAGCAGCATCCTCCTCTACCTTAAGCATCGTATTTCTCTCTTCAAAAGTTTTAACCAGCTGAAGTAGTGATTTGTAAAATTCAGAAAACGTTGGATTTGACATGATCAGAAAAGACGTTGGTGCTCGGCCAACATGCATCGATTGTAAACTACTTTAATTCCATGTTTTCTTGCCAGCTCCTCAGCCTCTAGATTATGGATGCCTTCCTGAAGCCAAATCACTTTCGGTTTAATTTTAATTGCATCCTGAACAACCGGTAAAACTTGTTCTGATGGTCTGAATATATCCACAATATCTATCGGATCTGCCACAGATAAAATATCAGGATATGATTTTTTCCCCAATATTTCTTCAGCTATAGGGTTAATCGGTGTGATATCATATCCCTGCTCTGACAAATATTTTGGGACAAAATGTGCTGCCTTATTAGAATGTCTTGACATACCAATAACTGCGATTTTTTTTAATGTAAGAATATCTTTGATTTCTTTATCTGTGTAAGAATCTCTTTCCATGAACACTATGAAACTAATCACTTTTTATAATTTTTAAGGTTTGTAATAGTGTGTATACTTCGTTTGATAATGTTGGTCTGCTCAAAGTTTTGACATTACTAAAGTCGCACAAATCTGAATTTTTATCTGGGCAAGATTTGAGCGATGTTCTCAAAATAAGCCGTGTTGCTGTCTGGAAACATATCAAAAAAATTCGTTCAGAGGGATACACTGTAGAATCAAAACAAAATCTAGGGTACAAATTGATTGGTAATACGGAACGTCTTCTGCCATGGGAAATAACTGAAAATTTAAATACAAAATTCATAGGAAAAAGAATTTATTATTTTGATAGCATGGATTCAACACAAAATTTTGCGGTAGAAATTGCACCTAATAGAAAGGAAAATGGGACGGTTGTCATATCAAAAAAACAAACCGAGGGAATGGGCAGATTGAAAAGAAAATGGAAGTCACCGGTTGGTGGAATTTGGTTATCAGTGATTGTTCATCCAAAATTTAGTACTTCGCAGATCACACTTGTACCAATTGCAACTTCACTTGCATTACACAAAGCTGTTGAAAAGGTATTAGGAATTAAGCCTATGCTAAAATGGCCAAATGATCTGACATTAAAAAAGAAAAAGGTTGCTGGAATATTACTTGACACATCTATACAGTCAAATAAGATTGAATTTCTGGTTTTAGGTGTAGGAATTAATTTTAAAATAAAACCGCGTAATTTAGAAAAATTGCTGAAAAAAACACCAAATTTTTATGGTGTTAGTACACTAGTTGAAAAAAATGAAAAACCATTACCGTTAGTCAAACAATTTCTATATGAGTTGGAAAATGTTTTCCAGATGATTAATTCTGGATCTAATAAAAAAATTGTGACCGAGTGGACAAAAAGATCATCTACAATAGGCAAAAATGTTTCAGTTATCACTGATGATGGTCGTTTCAATGGAAAAGCAATAAAGCTAGATATTGATGGTGGATTAATCATTACCAGGGGTAAGAAAACCAAAAAATTGTTTGTGGGAGATGTTTTACACAAGAATCAATAGTTATATTTTAATTAGAATTTTTTTAAATTAAAATCTGAAACCAGAATGTTTAAAAATTTCATAAAGATATTAGTTGTTTTCTCATTTGCCATAGTTTTTCTCACTGGAACATCTTTTGCTGAGCCCATCAATACAGTAGAGCAGGTTAAGGATGCTGAAGAATATTTCCTCAATGGTGAGTATAGAATGGCTATAGAAATCTATGATGATATACTTGAGGTTTTTCCTACAGATACTAAAATACGAGAAATGAAGGCTATTTCGCTGAGTAATATGAGGCTCTATACTACCTTAGCGGCTCAGCCAGTCAGTGGTGTCTCAACACAATATGACAAATATTATTTAAATGAAAAATCTATGCTGGAATTCTATACTGTATTAGAAACTGATCCAAACAGTGTCATAGCATTAAATGGTTTGGGATTAGGCTTTGGGAATTTTGGAGAGTATGGTGAAGCAAAAAAATATTTTGATAGAGCTCTAAAATTGGATCCTGATAATTATGTATCAAAAAATTATCTTGAATATTTAGAAAAAATTATAAAAAAATATCCATACAAGCCTACAGAAAAACCTGCATATCTTTTAAAATTTGAAGAAAATACCATACCACATTGGATTAGAAGTAACGCAAGCTGGTGGGCTGCTGATAAAATAAGCGATAATGACTTTATCTCTGGCATTCAATACCTTATTGAAAATAAAATCATTAATCTAAGTTCACAAAATGTTAAAAAAAATACCTCAGATAATATTCCGGCTTGGGTTAAAAACAACGCACGATGGTGGGCTTCAGGAAAGATTCCAGATGAGGATTTTGTATCAGGGTTAAAATATCTAATTGAAAACGGCATAATGAAAATCACTGTACAAGAAAACTCTGAATTAGTAAAAAAAGAGCTGGATAGAAAGGCTTGGAATTTTGAACAATATCTAAGAAAAATTCAAAGTGATATAAAAAATGAGAAAAGATTCATTGAATATCCCAATCCAAGCAGTGAAGTGATGAAAAAATATTGGAAAGATTACCACAAGTGGAATCTTGGTCAGTATCTAACATTGCCCTCACATGTATTTCCTGATCCTAAAATCTATTTAGTTGATGACGTCTACCACATTGAATACAACGTTTATGTTAACGAACAGCCAAAAAGACTTCCTCTTGATCATGTTAGTACATTAAAAAACGCATTTGCTTTTTGGGAGAGCGCTGAATTAACTACAAATGATGGTAAGGCAGCAGTTGTAAAATTTTACCAAGTTAATACAAAATCGGATGCAAATGTTTGGGTGACGTGGGTTATGAGAAACCTTGGTGACGGTGTCCTTGGTCATGCAAATCTTGGCAAGGGTGTAGTTGAAGTTGCGCTTGGTGGCTATGGTTGTGATGGTACCACACAACTGTTTACTATTGATACTGTTGAAACAATCATGAAACACGAACTAGGACATTCACTTGGATTCGAACACTTCACTGACAGAAACAACATCATGTATCCCTCGATCAAGAATGCTAACTATGCCTACTGCCTGCTAAGCTAATAGACTAACACAGAAAAAAACACGAAAAATATAATTTTAAAATAAGATTAGCTTAACCTATCAACAAAAAACCATAATTTAGTAATAAAATCCTTATATGACAATTTTGTATTATAATTACATGGATAATAATTTAGGCAAACAACGATGCCCAGCATGTACCAAAGCTAAAATGGTTTTGGACGAAACTACAGGAGAATTGTTCTGTAGTGTTTGTGGATTTGTGGAAACCGAAAAAATTACGGAAGGAGGTCCGGAATGGCGCTCATTTTCAAATGATGGCGGGGATAGAAGCCGTGTTGGTGCTGGTACCTCAATTACTATGCACGATATGGGTCTTTCAACTATCATCGGTGTACAAAACAAGGATGCGACCGGTAAGCCACTTGAATCATCCATGAAAAAATCTATAGAAAGGCTTAGAACATGGGATAGCCGTTCACAAGCACATTCTTCGTCAGAAAGAAATCTTCGTCAAGCATTGAGTGAAATGGACAAACTGAAGGACAAGTTAACTTTAACAGATACTGTTATTGAAAAAGCAGCCTACATCTATAGAAAAGCAATTGAACGAAAGCTTGTCAAGGGCAGATCAATTCACGGTCTAGTAGCTGCATGCATCTATGCTTCATGTCGTATGACTGAAACTCCTAGGACATTGGATGATATAGCTGGAGGAATTAATATCAAGAGAAAGGATGTTGCAAGAAGCTACAGAATAATCTTTAGAGAACTAGACCTCAAAATACCAGTAGCAGATCCAGTCAAAGGTGTATCTAGAATTGCTAGTCTGGCTGGTCTTGGTGAGGCAACAAAAAGAAAAGCTCTCATCCTACTAAATAAGGCAAAAAAGATTGGCATGGTAGCTGGAAAGGATCCTATGGGAATAGCTGCCGCTGCATTATACTTGGCCTGTATTTCAACAGGTGGTAGCAAAACTCAAAAAGAGATCTCCATTGCATCAGGAGTCACTGAAGTGACTATTAGAAACAGATGTGTTGGATTAAAAAAACTATTGTGACAACAACCATCTTTAATTTTTTAATTCTATCATTTTATCTCTGACAGTGCTTCAGTTTCTTTACGTTTGGTCACAAGAAATATTCCTACTGTAATCCCAAATTGATAAAATGCATAGAGCATTATTTGAAATGCTGTAGGTACAAAATCGGTGAATTTTCCAAGTAAGACAACAATGAGGACTGCACAGCTAATTACAAAAATGAAGTATCTAGCGATCTGATGTATATTAGCAAATTTCAAAAATATTATCAGTGTAACCGAAACAAATATTGCAATAGCAGCCCCAACTCCAGCGTTAATACCAATTACATTAACAATTAGAGTAAATACTTCTTCAATTGTTTCCGGAATGGTTATCTCGGATACTGAAATTTTGACTGGTTCGGCAAATTTTAATACACTTGCTATGGCATTAATTGAAAAAAGTGCTAGTAAAACAATTGAAGCAGATCTTGCATGCCTTTTTAGACTTGGAAAGCGGGAACGAATGCCACGCCCCATTATTGCTCCTTGCAACAGTCCAATTCCAATCACTACAGAAAAAGTTATCAAAAAATTTTGCTCTGCCAGTTCAAGTATATTCAAAGTTATTCCTACAAGTAGAAAATTAAAAATGTATTTAGGAATAAGGGTTTACGAAATTAACTCTGGCCTTCAATGCCCATTAATGTAAGCGTTGAACGAATTTTGCCAATTTTTCGGATTTTCCAAGTAATCGTCTCGCGTAAGGTCTCAACCTGATCAGACTCTACCTTAGCCAAAATATCATAGGCCCCAAATGTCCCATGTACTTCTTTGACACCGTCTATGGTTTTTAATTCTTCAATAACTTTCTCCTCAGAACCAATCTCACAGTTAATCAAGACGTATGCTTCTGCCATGTTTATACTACATCCTACAGATATTTAACCTGAGATATCCATTCTATGAAGATTTTTTATCAACTCATGCCTATGATATATGAATATGGAACCTAAGGGATATGAATTGCTAAAAATTGAAACAGAAATTGGTAAGCTTGAAAAAGAACTGTCTATTCATTTTGAGGATTTAAAAAAACATGAAATAGATGAGGATTCCGTGTCTGAAAATTCTATCTACAAAAAACTGCACAAGATGAATGTTTGTTGTTTGAAACTTCTTGAAACCTATAGAGAATATACTAATAGGCTGAAAAATAATAGGTAAAAAATACTCAGCAGACTAAGCGCTTATCTCCAATCAGTCTTTTTTTGTGTACAATTTGTGCATTTTAAACCATCCATTTTCTGACCACAGGTTTTACAATACATAGAAAAACCAAGCACATCATATTTTGATGTCTTAATATATTTGTAAAGTAAAATTCCTGAAATTAAAATTCCAATAACTGCAGCAGCAATCCATAATAACATAGAATAATTACATTAATCTAGTATTTATTTAAAATCGTAAACATTTGACATATGTCATTCCACTACTTGAATAAGTTCTTTAAGATTCCTTCTTGTTTTTGGGGCTCTACGTTTTTCTGGATAACCAATACATAGAATAGAGGATGGTTTCAAATCTGTACCCAAAATGGATTTTACCTTTTCTTCATTAATCATTCCAATCCAGATTGAACTTAAGCCCAAACCAGATGCAGCAAGCAACGAAAACGCGGCAGCCAAAGTGGCATCTTGGATTGAAAACTTTTCTAAAATTTCTGGAGGAAAATTCATCTTTACTCTTGATGGGTCCATACAAAACACCAAGACAACTGGTGCGTTTACATATGGTTGGTTGTTTGCTGCCTCAACAAGTGCTTCTTTGGTTTTTTGGTTTTTGATATAAAATACCTTAAACCCTTGAAAGTTTCCAGCTGTAGGTGCAGTATCGGCTGCTGCTAAAATTTTGTCAACCATCCAACCCTCTATCTTAGTTTTTGCAAATTTTCTTGTTGAACGTCTTGTTGCAAATATTCTATACAGGTCTGATTGTGAAAGGTCACGTGAAGTTTTTTTTGGTTTTGATGCTAAAATCGCTTCAAGAAGTGATATTTGAGTAGGTTTTGTCTCATCAACTTTTTTTGCAAAAGAATTTGCGTCAAGTAGTTCATCATGTTTGCGAATTGCGATGGAAGGATAGTACTCCTTTGGGCTGATATAGATATACTGTGGTATATGTGGAATTTTTGCATAGTCTAGAACATGTTTTTGCAGGTCAGCTGTCTTAACCTCAAGTAAGTCATGGTCTTTCAAATTAAATTCTGTGACATCAAAATTTACCATTATACGACTAACTTGATCCTCAAGCTCAACCTCACCAGCTGAGCCCTCTTTTAAGAGGTCAGTTAATTGTTCGAGTTCTTTTTTGTTTAGTATGATGGTGTCTAAATCATCTTCCTCAACACCTTTCCAAACTAATCTGCAACCATCTTTTGATGTGTATGATGGCTCTATTTTTGAAAACTGCATTAAGATCATAATATCAAAAACCTCATAAAAAAGTAGGATGGTTTGCTGGACTAAGCCAGTAGTAATCTAAATATGCAGAAAAACTGCGAGGGCAGAACTACCTACTGTTTGGTACTAGGATGGGAGTTTTATTTTGCATCCACCCTCGTGCAGATAGTTTCTTACGCACGCCTCTCACAGTGATCAAGTGAAAATTATTACCTCATATATTTTAAAACGTAGAAAAGGCATGTTTAGGTGCATAGTTTCCACTAGTGTGATTAAAAATATGATTCATCATGTATAGTCTCTATGTATATGGCCGAGCTGATGTGTTGGTCGATTAGTGATGGCATGCTACGTCACTCGCCGAAGCTTGTGATCTACACATCCATTCTATCAACGCAGTCTTCTTCTGCGAACCTTCATCTTACGAAAGGCTGTCTTGTCTCGGGATGGGCTTCGTGCTTAGATGCTTTCAGCACTTAACCCAAACGGCTTAGCTGCCCGGCCTGCCTTGTCAGACAACCGGTAAACCAGTGGCCACGCTGCTCTGTTCCTCTCGTACTAAGAGCAACTTCCCCTCAGACAGCCACGCTTCCATCAGGCAGAGACCGACCTGTCTCACGACGGTCTAAACCCAGCTCATGTTCCCTTTTAATAGGCGAGCAGCCTCACCCTTGGCCCCTGCTGCAGGACCAGGATAGGAAAAGCCGACATCGAGGTACCAAACCG
>JAYGCB010000108.1:0-2665 GCA_046583565.1 Candidatus Nitrosopelagicus sp.
AAAAATTATCAGGGCAATTTCTTCTGCAAAAAAACCAAAAACTTCTGCAACTGCAAAGTTTTTTGAAAACAGTTCCAAGGATATTTCCATTCTTCCAATAGTAACTCACTTTCAGAATGAATCAGGCCCTTTTATCACATCATCTATACTTTACACAAAAAACCTGGAAACAAAATCTCAAAACTCTTCTTTTCATAGATTAATGCCAATTGGAAAAAGGCAGTTCTCAATTAGAATGGTAGAGGGTAGAGATCTTCATAGATCATTTATGTTTGCAAAGAAACATGGAGAGGACTTGCCAATTGCAATTACTATTGGTGTTCATCCCGCCATTTCAATTGCTAGTGCATTTCAAGCACAATGGGGTAAAAATGAACTTGAGATAGCAAATTCACTATTAAACAACAAACTCACCTTGACAAAATGTCCAATCACTGGAATGTTGGTACCATCAACCACGGAAATTGTTATGGAAGGAAAAATTTTGCAAGATAAAACCCACAAAGAATGGATGGTTGAAATGCTTCGAACATATGATATGCCAAGATCTGCACCGGTAATTGAAATTGAAAAACTGTATTTCAGAAATAATGCGATTTACCATGATATCCTATCTGGTTACAGCGAGGCGAGATTGTTGATGGGAATACCCATAGAATCTAAACTCAATGGCATAATGAAAAAAAGATTCCCACAGACAAAACAGGTGATTCTGACAAGCGGTGGAGCCAACTGGCTTCATGCCGTCGTTCAAATCTCAAAAACTAAATCAACCAATGTTAAAAAAATCATTAACGAAACTTTCGCAAGCCACAGATCATTGAAGATGGTGACTGTAGTGGATGACGATATTGATCCTACTGATGCTGTAGCTGTAGAATTTGCAATGGCTACCAGGTTTCAGGCTGATAAGGATCTTGTAATAATAAAAAATGTGAGAGGCTCTAGCCTTGATCCTTCAAGCGACCAAAAAAAATTACGGACAGCAAAAATGGGAATAGACGCTACAATACCTGCCTCAAGGAGACCAGATGGCTTTAGGTTAGGTAAGATTCCAAAAACTAAAACAAACCTGAAGGATTATTTGAAAAAATGAAATCTGCTTATTTTATAGTAATTGTTCTAGTATCAGGATTTACTGCAGGTATAATACATGGAGCAGTGAATTTGGTAATTGTAGAGCCATACCTTGATCAGGCAATTAGTATTGAAAACCAAAATCTCTTTGCAACTGGACTTGCTGAAGATACGCCACAATTCTGGGCCGAATATTCTTCATATCGTGATTGGCAAAAAAGCGGTCAGTTATTGGCTGGTGGAATTCTAGGAATGTCAATTGGAGCGTTATTTGGTATTGTTTTTGCCTATTCAAGAAATGCTCTGCCCAAAGGACATACTGTAAAGAAGACATTTGTGCTGGCAGCAATCATGTGGTTCACCATTTTTCTGATCCCTTTTTTGAAATATCCTGCAAATCCTCCAACAGTTGGAGAGGCGGAGACAGTTGTACTCAGATCAATACTCTATCTTACATTTATCGCAATCTCAGGTTTTTCAGCTGTTGGTTTTTTTATTCTGTACAAAAAACTTCAAAACAAAAAGAAGGGTTTTGCATTTGTCGGTTATGCGGTTTTCATCACTGCTGTATTTTTTATAATGCCACCAAATCCTGATGAAATCACAGCACCAATGGATTTGGTTAATAACTTTAGAACAATGTCAGTGATAGCTGTTTCAACATTTTGGATTGCTAATGCTATCATACTTGGTGCACTGTGGCAAAAATACAAAGCAAAGCTAGAGGAATCATCGTATAAAACCTGATGCGAAACTACCATCATTCTACATTCTTAGAATAAGAAATTAGAATAGTTGGAGCGTTTAAATAACTTAGCTCAGCCTAAAAAAAACACTTGAGAGGAAAATCCAAAATCATGACCAGAAAGTTCATTCTGCTTTCAGCAATACTTGTTGCGGTTGCCGCATTTCCATTAGCAGTTTCAGCACAAAGTGATGCTATTCCATCGTGGATAAAAAACACAGCTGGATGGTGGGCAGACGACCAAATTACTGAGATGGAATTTGTCAACTCAATGGAATACTTGATAGATTCTGGAATAATTCAAATATCTTCCCAAAGTGCTGATGTCAGTGAATTGACAATTGGTTTCATACCAATTGAAAAGGCGGATGAGCTTACACCAAAGGCGGAGTCGTTAGAAAAATTCCTTGAACAAAAAATACCCAATGTGGATTTCAAAATAGTAGTCCCAAATAATTATGAGACAATTATTGAAGGAATGAAGTTTGGGCACATTGATGCCGCATTCATGGATACAGGACCTGCATGGATTGCTCATAACAGGGCTGGAGCAGAAGTCGTTCTGGCTGAAGTTGTTAAAGGGAAAATAAACTATCAAGCAACAGTTTGGACAAAGGCAGATAACAATTCAATTAATTCCCTAGAAGACACGTTGGGCAAAAAAGTAGCCTTTACAAGCATTACTGGCTCGTCAGGATTTGTAAGACCAATGGGCACACTAGTCACAGAAGGTCATATCAATATTGAGGGTAATGATATCGTTGCACTCGAAGCAGCATTAGCAGATTCATTTGAAAGATATACTTTTGCGGGAGGATACAAGGCGGCTCTTCAATTATTATT
>JAYGCB010000041.1:0-2290 GCA_046583565.1 Candidatus Nitrosopelagicus sp.
GTTCGTTTGTATCAGGACTTCAATGGCTCATTTCAAACGGTATAATGAAAGTTGGTTAGAAGAGAAAATCGGTATCAGAAAAATTCATCAGAAGCCATTTTCGTTTAGAATTAAGCCCAATAATGCAGCTCGTGTAAACTTTCCATATTCTGCCTGCTCAAAATACCTAGCCTGCTTTGTGCTATCTACATCAACAGAAATTTCATCCATACGCGGTAGTGGATGTAATATGATGGCATCATCCTTCATCTTCTTTACCATGGTAGAGTCAATCACATAACTGCCTTTCACTTTAACATACTCTTCCTCATCAGGAAATCTTTCTTTTTGAATTCTAGTAACATAGAGTACGTCTAAATCACTAATGTATTCGTCCAGATTGGTTGATTCTGTATAAGATATTTGATTTTTAATATCATAAATAGTATCAGAGCGAATTCGAAGAGATTCAGGAGAGATCAGATGTACGTCTACGTCATAATTACGCAGCGCATACAAAAGCGAGTAAACAGTTCTTCCGTATTTTAGATCGCCGGTTATTCCTATTTTAAGACCGTCAATCTTTTTCTTTTCTTTTCTAATTGTAAATAAATCTAGAATTGTCTGTGTAGGATGTTCCTCTGTTCCACTTCCCGCGTTTATCATGGGTTTGTCAGCAACTTCCGCCGCAAATCTACTAGAACCATCTAGTGAGTGTCTTAAAACCAACACATCGACATAGCTGGAAAGTATTTTTACAGTGTCAGCAAGAGTTTCTCCTTTTTTAACTGATGAGTTTATTATATCACTTATTCCAATTGATGTTCCCCCAATCAGGGCCATGGCGGCTTCAAAACTTAGGCGAGTTCTGGTACTTGCCTCAAAAAACATGTATCCAAGTATCATGCCTTTAGCAATCTCAGATCTTTGACTTCTACTCATACCCATGATTTTGTCTACGCTGTCAAAAATTGATTCAAATTGATGCCTATCAAAATCCTTCACAGAAATGATGTTTTTTCCAAAAAACTCATTCATCTATTTACAAATATATGAAGTGTAATACAAACTATTCTAATGGATGAGGAGACTGGCCTCATAGTCACACGGATCAAGAATGGGACAGTTATTGATCATATTGATGGCGGTAATGCTCTTCATGTTCTGGAAGCCTTGGAAATTGATGGGAAAGAGGGCGATGTGATAACAATAGCTCTCAATGTACCTAGTGGAAAATTAAAAAAGAAGGATATCATCAAGCTTGAAAACAAATTTTTAGAGGAAGATGACACAAACAAGCTTGCAGTCATAGCATCCTCATGTACTATAAACATCATAAAAAATTTTCAACTTGTTGAGAAAAGACGTGTTTCATTACCAGATCAAATAATCCGAATATTTAGGTGCTCTAATCTGGCTTGCATTACAAACAGCGAGGAACATCTTGAATCAGTTATTGACGTAGTTGATAAAGACGACATTGTGTTAAAATGTAGGTACTGTAGTCGCTTGTTGGATGTAAACCAGTTGAAATATTCCTAGCTTGGTTTCTAATTATAATCATACAGTTAGACGCATTTGCCTTTTCATGCAAGAATGCAGAATCAACACATAAGGGGAGCTTCGTGAGGATCCTGCAATCTGCGTATTTTTGTTGTAATATTAACAGATTACCAAAATAGTAAATTTTCTAACACCATTTTGTGAAAATTTTATCAAGTTTTGAAATTTTTCTATTTAACCTTTAGTTTTGGTTTGTCTAGTTTTTTCTTTTCTTGTTGTTCTGAATGATATTGTTCTTCTGTAAACCTTCGTAAAGATCCAAACGGTGAGAATTTTCTGCCGTTACCACGGTAAAACTTGGAGAAATACTCAACGTAAATCAACCTAGCGCCTTGTATTCCAGGCTCAAAGACTCCAATAATTATGTTGAACAAATGCCCTATGAATAATATCACTGTACCAAGGACAATTAATGGAAGTCCAATGTGAAGCGCTTTTAAGAAAACGTAGTCAATTGTATGGGCAAGTATGACAGACGCCAGCAAAATTCCAATCAGTCTTGTATAGGAAAGAATGTGGCTTACAATTGTAGCTAACTCCATTATTGCCATTACTTTCATAGCACCAGCACCCTTATCGCAAGAGACCATTAATCCAATTCCTCCAAAAATTAATCCAAAGTACAAAAATGCGATTGGATTGACTTCAATTAACTTCGGCCACATTGGATTGATGGCATCTCCATGTATGAGAGCAAGTCCAAGAAGAACAACTCCCCAACCAAATGCTAGCCAGCCAACCTTGACTA
>JAYGCB010000118.1:0-1730 GCA_046583565.1 Candidatus Nitrosopelagicus sp.
AAAAATGTTATAAATTTTCTTAACTGTCTGATTGTTTTTGGATTTAAATGGTGTTCTATTCCCTCTATATCCTGATTTGCAATATCTATACCGACACCCAAAATTTCAAAAAAATCCAACAGTATTCCATGTTTCTGGCGAATTGTGTTAGCTGTTTGCTTACCTTTTTCTGTTAAATTTATTCCATGATATTTTTCGTATTCAAGGTATCCGCCTTCATCCAGTTTTTGAAGCATTTTTGTAACACTTGGTGGGCTGACATTCATGTATCTGGAAATATCTAATGTTGTTGCATATCCTTTAAGATCTACAAGCTCAGAAATAATTTCCAAGTAATCTTCTCTTGTAGCAGTTGATTCTTTTTTTATAGTCTTATGAGCAGCCTTGATAGATTCTAATCTTTTACTAACTTTTTTCAATTCGATTAATATTTGAATATCTAGTATAATTTTGTGCCTATTACAAATTCATTGGCATGGATTTTGCAGTTTAGTAATACTTTTTTGACTTTTGATTTACAGTACTTTACATCACTCCTTATCTAATTTTCATTAAATTATTGGTAAATGACTGATCCTTTGAAGAAGCATATTGCTAAACTAAAAATCATGGCAGAATCTGCTAAGAGGCGTTCAGAACTATATTCAGGGCTGACTAATCTAGATGATAAACATTTGAGACGCTCATTGTCGGCACTACACAAGGCCCCGTCACCTGGTAAGAAAATTCAAAAAATTGGATTTATCATGTTATGGATTCCAGAACCAACTGGTATTACATGCGCTGTTGGCGGACCGATGATATTAGCTGGAAGGTATCTGGAGAAGGTTTACAATGGTTCAAAAATATCAGATGTTGGTAACCATACAAAGGATACTTTTTCCACACTTGAAGATTTCAAGCGTACTGTATCATAACATCTCTTTTAATTTCAAGTCACGAACTTTATGAAGAAAGTTTTCAGCTTATTCGTGAGAATAAGCCTACTCACTGCAAGCTTCATGCTTATGGCAGAAATGCCATAAGCAATAGCAACAGTCTCAACTTAATGAAACCAAAATTCATAATTTAACTTTCTATTTATGTTAAACTACAACACATTACTAAACTCATTTCCATTCTTTTTTGTAACGTATAGCAACAATCGATTTTTAACCCCATCATTTTTATCATATTTATGGCAACAAGGAGTCAAGTTCTCATTCCGATTATAGCGGCTGCAATTATTATTGGAATAGTGGGAATGCTAACTATTCCTACTGATGTTAAGCTAGAATCTGTTGAATTTCCTCGCGGTACAATCAAACTTGATGATAAAATCTTGGTGGTACAAATTGCAGATACTGATTCATTAAGAGTAAGGGGATTATCATGGCAAAATGAACTTCCGTATAATGAGGGGATGTTGTTTGTTTTTGATGAATCTGGAACACGCGCTATGTGGATGATGGGTATGCAATTTAATTTGGATATAATTTGGTTTGATGAAAATGCAAATGTTGTTGCTATTGAGAAAGACGTTCCATCATGTAAAACAACTATCGAAGTTGTAGCATGCAGAGAAAACGGCGTTTCAGGTAATAATGCTAAATACGTATTAGAAGTAACTGCCGGCTTTGTTGACGAGTTTAACATAACAGAAAACTCTAGACTAGAATTAATCTCGATTTAATCATGCTAGAAGAACTTTGGTTAATTCCACTTGGGTTTGTTGCTGGAATATTAGGATC
>JAYGCB010000005.1:0-8752 GCA_046583565.1 Candidatus Nitrosopelagicus sp.
ATGAATTTTCATATTTGTTATGTGTTGCTTGTAATTTTTGTTGTAGCTGGAACCGGTATAACTTCAGCATTTGCTGCTCCAATTTCAATTGAGACAGATAGTGATGTTTATGATCACTCATCAAAAATTACTGTTACAGGACAGATTGCTAATGTTGATCCAAATTATCCTGCAGTAGCATTAAAAGTACTTTCACCAAATGGTAACATTGTGGGTGTAGCACAACCAGAAGTCAATAGTGACGGTAGCTTTGTGGGAACATTCAACACATCTGGTTATGCATGGACAAATAATGGCACATACCAAATTACAGCTACATATCTTGGTATAGATACGACAATATCAGTTGAAATTAAAGATGCGATTGGAACTGGGGTGACAGCTGAAACTGCAACAACAGCAGATGTAGTTGTTGAAAGGGAAGCAGTAGCAGCTTATGAATTTCCTGTAGGACAAATAGCATATGATATAACTTGTAGTACCACTGCTCCCAGTTTTATAGGGAATGGAGATGATAGCACTCTCGACATATACATAGATGCAACTGATAATGGAGTGCTAACAATTGCTCTAGATGAGTCAATAATCAAGCCGTTTGACGATGGTACCTTCTTTGTTTTCGTAAATAATGAGGAAACCCAAGATTTTGTGCAAGAGGGAAATAAGCTAACAATTCCCTGTAATGTAGGAGATGAGAAAATTTCGATTGTTGGAAGCTGGGCAGTTCCAGAATTTGGTACAATAGCTGTGATGATACTTGTAGTTGCAATTGTATCAATAATCGTTGTATCTGCAAAGACAAAACTAAGTCTAGTACCAAAATACTAGAAACTCTCAATCATTTTTTATATAAAATATGAAAATCAGTAAAGGACATATAGAAAACAAATTAAATTTTGCTGTGAAGAACACCAATATTTTTTTGATTTTGGCTATCGCCGTAGTAGTTGCGGGAACAATTCCCATTTTTGCAGAGGCCTTAGACCCATTAACAGTTACACTTTCGAAGGATGTATACAATAAAGGAGATGTTCTTGTAGTCTTTGGAAGTGTTCCGATAGTTTTTACAGAAATTCCAGAGCTTACAATTCAGATTTTATTTGAGGAACAGCTGATAGATGTAGCACAAATTAAAATTGCAAAGGATGGAACGTTTGCAAAAGATTTCAATACTAATGGAGAAAAGTGGTCACGTGATGGTCAATACACAGCTAAGGTGTTCTATACTGATGAGATGTTTACTGAAATCTATTTTCAGTTTTTCCAAAATATAGTTACTGAAACTTCGTCAGTTTTTCCAATTGATATTCCTAATTCAGGAACATTTGATTTGGAATACACAGCGACAGGATTTGATATTAAGGATGCAAAATTGAATCAGGATCGTTATTCAATTCTTATAGAAATAACAGAAAATTCTGGTGGCAATTTAGTTTTAAAACTTCCTAGAGAAAGTTTTGATTCTAAAATAAGTAGTGGTATGGATGAAATATTCATAGTGTTGGTTTCCAAAGATAATGAAAGTGATAATTTTATTGAAGTTCAAATTACTGAAATAGAAAAAACCGATGATTACAGAACTATAAGTATTCAGATTGAAGAAGAGGAAAAATTTATTGAGGTAATTGGTACATATGTTATTCCAGAATTTGGAAGTATTGTTATTATGATTCTATTGGTAGCCATAACATCTGCAATTGTAATATCTAAAAATAAATTCTCTTTCCATTTGTATCCAAAAATTTAGAATCAAAAGTTGTATTTTGTTTTATAAGGAGAAACGCTTCTCAACTCAGGCACAACTTTTTTTAAAACTTCAACTGTTTGGTTAATTTCATCCAATGTATTCGTATATCCAAATGATAGACGTAACGAACCTGTTATTTGCTCGTGGTTAAAGCCCATTGCTTGTAATACATGCGATGCTTTTTGAGTATGTACTGAACATGCAGAACCAGTGGATGCAGCAATACCATGCTCATCCAACTTTATGATTAAATCTTCACCATTTACTCCCATAAATGTAAGATGAATGTTATTGAAAATCCTCTTTTCAGGATGACCGTTAAGTTTTACATGTGTTATTTCCTTTATTGTTTTTGTCAACATCGATAAGTAAAGACTATGAAAGTGAGAAATATTATCAGATAACTTGTCTTTTGCAATCTCACATGCCTTGCCAAATCCAACGATACTAACAACATTTTCAGTGCCGGAACGCATTCCATTCTCCTGACCGCCCCCTAAAATTTGAGGGGTTACCATCAAACCTTTTTTTATAAATAATGCCCCAATGCCCTTAGGACCGTTAATCTTATGTGAAGAAATTGATAATGCATCAACACCCAGATCTTTTACATTAATTGGAACCTTACCCACTGCCTGTACGGCATCTGTATGTAATGGTATTTGATATTTTTTACAGATTTCTGATATTTCCTTAATGGGCTGTATTGTACCGACTTCATTGTTTGCAAACATGATACTAACAAGAACTGTATCTTCAGTTATCGAGTCGGTGATGTCATTAGGATCTATCGATCCATGTTCATCAACTGGAAGATATGTTACCTTGAATCCATTTTGTGTTATTCTCTGGCATGGTTGTAAAATTGCCTCATGCTCTATTGATGATGTTATGATATGGTTCTCTCCTATTACTAAACCTCGTGATGTCTTAGCTTTGAATCCACCATACAAAATAGTGTTATTTGATTCAGTTCCACCTGATGTAAATAGAATTTCGTCTGGTTCTGCACCAACAAGTGCGGCTACTTGTTTTCGTGCTTTTTGTATTGCATTCTTTGCTTTCCTACCAAATTGATGAATTGATGATGGATTACCATATTGTAAATCAAAATACGGCAACATTTCTTTAACTACTTCTGGATGTACTGCGGTTGAAGCAGCATTATCAAGATAAATCAATTAGTTATCACGTTAATTTTTCCAGGTCTATAACCTTCTGGATCTATAGAAACATTTTCAAAACTAATCAGTTTTAGCTGTTTTTTGATTTTTTGTAACAGAGTATCGCTTTCAAGCAAATACAATTCATCTGCTCCAACCTCAATTCTTGCTATACCATCCATGTCTCTAACACGTACCTGTTTAGCTCCCGTGAGTTGCTTGACAATTTTTTCACCAATTTCAATTCTGGCTAGTCTTTCAGCAGTAACGCTTTGTCCCCAAGGAATACGTGACGCAAGGCATGAGTTAGATGGTTTATCATAAACTGACAGACCAACGCTTTTAGCTGCTTCTCTTACCATTTTCTTGGAGAACCCAGACTCTGCTAATGGACTTCTAATTCCATTTTCACGCAGTGCTAATACTCCTGGACGGTAATCTCCCAAGTCGTCAATATTGGTACCGTCTACAATCATATCAGATTCCTTTGCTATTTCTAAGAGATGTTCTGAAAGTTCGCTTCTGCAATAAAAGCAACGTTTGTTATCATTTTTAACAAAACTTTCGTTATCAAGCTCATTGTATTCTATTACTATATGCTTGATTCCAATCTCTGAAGATATTTTTTTTGCATATTCTAATTCTTCTTGTGCAAGTGTCTTATAATCAGCAGTAACCGCTATTGCCGATTTGCCTAATCTAGCATAAGCGGCATAAGCAACTAAAGCACTATCAACACCACCTGAAAGTGCCACAAGTACACCATTTTTGCCTTCAAACCAATTTAATAATTTAGATAGATGTTCTGTTTTCATAGTTTTTTCCTAATTTCTTGATTTAGTAATTCTTCTGTTTGTTTAAATGAAAAATTAAGAATGCCAGAAATTTCTTTAATATCATCAGATTCAATTTTGAAGTTAGAACTATTGTTTAACGACTCTCTGGTCTTATACCTAACATCGAAACTTTGTCCTTGAAGATTCACTGAAATTGTCTTAACAGTTCTAGGTACAATATATCGTTGAGAAGTTCTCACTCTTACACCAAGTGTTCCAGTTTCCGCAATCAATAATTCCATAATTGAGTTCATAGTATCAGAATCACAAATAACAGACACTAAATTTGTTGGACGGCCTTTTTTTGTAATTGCAGAAGATATTGTAACATCCTTTGCGCCATATGTCATGATTTTTTCAATCATGTTTCCAAGAACTTCGCCGGAGACATCATCAACGTTAGTTTCAAGTATTTGTACCGTATCAAGTTGAAGTTGAGTTGATAACACGCCTCTAACTATTTTCAATACGTTCGAAAATTCTTCAAAATCTTTTTGACCCGCGCCGTAACCAACAGATTGTATTTTCATAGGCGGGTAAAATTCAGAGCATTCTTTAGCCAAATTAACTAAGATACTAGCTCCAGTTGGGGTCGTAAGTTCATCCTTTATGTTTCCACCAGCTGTAATAATTCCTGATCCTCTAAATATTTCTAAAACTGCATAGGTTGGGTTTGAGCTAATACCATGAGAAAAAGTTACAGTTCCACCTCCAATTGCTACAGGTGTTACAACAATTTGATCATCAAAACAACCCAAGTCATCTAACGCAATAGCAGTTCCCAAAATATCTACAACCGTATCGAAACCTGCCGCTTCATGAAAGTGTACGGATTCTTCTGGTTCACCATGAATTTTTGATTCAGCGCGTATGAGGGTTTTAACCGTATTTACAGCAAATATTTTTGCCTTCTCAGTAATTTGTAATTTTTCTACAGATTTTTCAATTATTTCCTTTACCTCTGTGCCTTTTCTTTCATGGGCATCACCATCTATTTCTAACAGTAATTCAGTTGCATGTAATGAATTTTTTTTCACCTCAACAAAATCTATCTTTTTTACTTTAATGCCATTACATAATGACTCAGCACTACGAATTCCATCTATGATCTTTGATCTGTTTGCACCCAAATTTACAAGACCGCAAAGTAACATATCGCCAGAAACACCCGCAACCTGTGCATCGATAACAAATACCATAAAACTAAATTCTTTAAAATGCTTATAAATTCTGTTTAGAGTTTACGAAGCAGCATAGATTTAATTATCAAAAATCTAAGATCTGAATATGATAACCATAATTGGCGCAGGAAAAGTTGGTGGATCTGCTGTGCTACACTCTGCAATAAAGCAATTAGATGATCAATTTCTTCTCTTGGACATTGTAGAAGGACTCCCACAGGGAGAAGCAATGGATCTTAATCACTTGTTATCTGAACAAGGAATAGATGTTGAAATCAGTGGTTCTAACAATTATGAAGATATGAAGGGTTCAGATATTGTTGTTGTTGTAGCTGGTGCTGGAAGAAAACCAGGAATGACTAGAATGGATTTATTGAAGATTAATGCGGGAGTTGTAAAAGACGTTGTAGGAAATGTAAGAAAACATGCAGATGATTCGTTAATAATTCCAGTAACTAATCCATTAGACCCGATGGCATATATCACATTCAAAACTTCAGGTTTTGAAAAAAATAGAGTCTTTGGAATGGGTGGAATGCTAGATTTATCAAGATTCAAACAATTCATTCACGAAGCAACTAATTCATCAAGAAAAGAAATTGATGCGATAGTAATAGGAGAACATGGTGAAAACATGTTACCACTAACTAGATTTGCGCAAGTATCTGGAAAACCTCTACCAACAATTCTTTCTCAAGAAAAATTAGATAAAATTTTTACCCTGACAAAAAATGTTGCAGCTGAGGTAATAAAGCTAAAGGGCGCTACAGTTCATGCACCAGGAAATGCAATCTCTTCTATCATTGAAAGTGTTGTAAAAGACAAAAAACAAGTCATGCCGGTTTCAACATATTTAGACGGAGAGTATGGTTATTCTGATGTCTCAATAGGTGTTCCTGCAGTGATAGGAAAAAATGGTATAGAAAAAATTAATGAACTTGATTTAAACCAAGTCGAAAAGGAGTGGTTCGATAAAGGAGTAAATAGTGTTAAAAACGCGCTAGCTGGGATTGATATCTGATCATTTTTTAAACTAATCAAATTTACTGTAAATAATTGAACATAGAACAAATTTTTCAATCATTACAAAAAGGAAATATTTCGCCTTCAAGGGCTAAAAAATTATTATCATTATATTCGATTGAAAAGATAGAAAATATTGCTCAGATTGATACTGGAAGAAAAAATAGGAAAGGAATACCTGAGGTTATTTTTGCTGAAAAAAAACATTTTCCAGATTTAAAAAAAATAATTACAAAAACCTTATCAAAAAATAATGAAGTGCTTGTTTCTAGGATCAAACAAAAAGATTATACTAAAATTTTAGAATTTTCTAAAAAAAATAAATACAAAATTAAAAAAGGAAAAAATACCACTGCGCTTCTGATTTACAAAAATAATATAAAAAAAACAGGTGGTAAAGTTGGAATAATTGCTGCTGGAACATCAGATATTGATGTTGGAGAGGAGGCTAGACTTGTGTGTGAATCTATGAATTGCGATTGTCTTTGCAGTTATGACGTCGGAATTGCAGGATTGCATAGAATTTTTCCTGTTCTTAAACAATTCATTGAATCAGAAGTTGACGTTATAATTGTGGTTGCTGGTATGGAAGGCGCATTGGCCTCCATCGTGTCATCTCTAGCTGATGTTCCAGTAATTGGAGTGCCAACTTCAATTGGATATGGTTATGGTGAAAAGGGAATTGCTGCACTTGCATCTATGTTACAGAGCTGTTCACTTGGTCTTACTGTTGTTAACATTGACAATGGTGTTGGGGCTGGAGCTGCTGCGGCAAATATAGCAAATAGAATAAAGGCTAAATCTACACGTTAATGATTCCTAAGTTTGCAAGTTCGGTACCAATACCGAATCCAATTAATGCAACACCAGTTCCAAGACCAGCCATTTCTAAACCACCTTTCAGTATACCAGTTTCTGCCATTCGTGATTTTATCGCACCAACAATAAATGAAGCCGTTATGCTAATTCCTACTGCTATTAGAAGTGCACTATAACCACTGCCAAAAAAGAACGGAATTATAGGAAGCATACCGCCAACCAAAAAAGAGACAAACATTATCAATGCACTTTTTAGTGGACTTCCAACAACATCTACATTTAATTTTAGTTCTTCATTAAGCATTGTATCTAACCAGACCTTTTTATCAGAAGTAATTTTGTTTACAATCATCTCAAGATCTTTGCCTGTAAACCCTTTTGCTTTGTAAATATCCTCAATCTCTTTACGTTCAATATCAGCTTTATTTTCTATCTCCCACTTCTCCCTGACTATTTCCGATTCTAACAATTGTCTATGAGATTTTACAGCGAGATAATTTTGTACAGCCATAGCCTTTGCACCAGTAAACATTCCCACTAATGCTGCCAAAATTATAATATCAGAGGAAACGTTCGCACCACCAACACCAGCTGCAATACCAAGCGAAGTGTTTATTCCATCTCCAAACCCAAAAACAAAATCCCTAACTACACTGGATTCACCTATATGTGGTTCAGCATGTCTAGGCTCACTAATTTCCTTCATTCTGATTTAATACCTTGTTAATGATTAAATTTTTGATAAATATTAGATGTCTTGTCGCAAAAATTTTATACTATCGATAAGGTGAAGCTTACATTGTCTGGTAAAAGAATAGTGCTTACTGCAGATCGTAGTTTAATGACTAATTATAGAGGTAACTTCCTTTATGGTTTCATAGCATGTGGTCCTTATGAAGTTCTTCCAGAATGGGTTTTTGATAAAGTCTTTTGTCCTCCAGTTGAAACTGATCCTAATACCGGTGAGGCAAAAGTTGCACAAGTTGGGTTAAGAAGGGTAGAAAGTGCACTTTTACAAGGTTACAAGAGAGATGAGATCCTAACCGTTAATCCTGATTATATTGAAAAATCAATTGGTTCTGACACAAAAATAGTTGGAATCAATGTTATGGACCCACTTGGAATGGCACCAGTTACAACTACTATGTCGCCAGAAAAACTTTCTTACGTTGCGATGAAATTCAAAAAATTGTGTGCTAATATTATCCAATTAAAGAAAAAATATGATTTCAAAGTTGTTGTGGGAGGAAACGGAGCATGGGAACTCGCAAAATCGGAAAGAATGAAGATTCATGGGATTGACACTGTAGTTGTTGGTGAAGCAGATGAGCTTGCTTTAGATTTATTCCACGAGTTAGAAACTGGAAACGCTCCAGAATTAATGCATTGTTTTGTTAAAGATATACAAAATATACCAGAAATTACTGCGCCTACTGTGAATTCACTAATTGAGGCGATGAGAGGTTGTGGTAGAGGATGTGACTTTTGTGATGTAAATAAAAGATCTAAAAAGGATTTGCCGTTAGAAAGGCTACAACGCGAAGCTAAGATTAATCTTGACTATGGATTTGATTCAGTTTGGTTACATTCTGATGAGATGTTACTGTATGCTTGTGATAATAGAGACTTCCAACCAAATTATGATGCCATTACAACGTTATGGAAGGGGCTTAAAGATCTCGGTGCTAATTTTGTTGGCACAACCCACATGACATTTTCAGCTGTTGTTGCTGATCCAAAGCTCATACAGGACATTTCAGAAATTAATGACATGCACAAAAGTGGAAGATGGATATCAACTAATCTAGGCATTGAAACAGTTGCTCCTAGAATGGTAAAAAAACACTTGGGAGTAAAGGCGAAACCATTCTCTCCTGATGAATGGGGTTGGGTCGTAAGAGAAGGAGCAAAAATACTTAACAAAAACCATTGGTTCCCAGCTGCTACTATAATTATTGGCTGGCCAGATGAAACTCCTGATGA
>JAYGCB010000043.1:0-5056 GCA_046583565.1 Candidatus Nitrosopelagicus sp.
CCAGATTGGCAGGCTTACCTTTAGCTGAACTGTAAATCAAGTTGCCCAAAAATATGACCATGCCCACAAGTATGATCATTGCACCTACGCTAATGAGTGCATTCATGGATACCCATTCGTCTATCTCTGGATAATCATAAACTCTTCTCGGCATTCCAAATAGTCCCAATATGTGTTGTGTGAAGAATGTAATACAGGCACCTACAAACGCTAAGATAAAGTGTACAACTCCAAGCTTTTCGTTATACATTCTGCCAGTTATGTATGGGAATAGATAATAGACAAATCCAATAGTACCAAACGCAATTGTTCCAAATACGAACAGATGGAAGTGTCCTACAACCCAGTAAGAGTCATGTGTGATAAAGTCTAATGGCATTGCTGTATTTACAACTCCTCCAGCACCAGCCGCGAAGAACAGTGCGATTCCACCAACAGCCCACATCATTGGTGTTGCGAACTTAATTCTGCCGTTCCACATTGTAGCGAGAAAATTGAAAACATGCATAGCAGAAGCAGGTACAGCAGCCAATGTTCCTACCATAAATACAGTCTTTTCTGTAAATGACATTCCAGTGGCAAACATATGGTGAGCCCAAGATGCAAACGAAACTATAGCTAAAATAATAAAAGCAGCTACTCCCGAATAATGGCTGAAAATAGGTCTTCGTGAAAACCTTGGTATGATCTCATACATCATTCCGATTGCAGGAATGACAAGCACATACACCTCAGGGTGAAATGTAAACCAGAACAGATGTGAGTATGCAATTGGATCCCCACCCATGGCTGGATTGAAAAATCCTGTGGCGCCAAGTCTGTCTGTCAACAGCATCAAAAGTGCAGCCGCAAACGTAGGCATGGCAGCGAGTACAATTATGGATGATGATAAGAATGACCACGAGAGCAGTGATATCTTGCCAAGCGACAAGTCAGGGTGTTTGCATTTCATTATAGTTACGACAAAGTTGATAGAGCTAAGAATTGATGAAACTCCCAGCATTTTTAGTCCAAAGATCCACATCTCTGCTGCTGGGGCGGGAGCACTGATAACAGAATAAGGTGGATTTGCATACCATCCAAAGTCAGCCATTCCAAGCCATACAAGCACTGCTGCTGGTGGAATCATCCAGAACGCAATAGCATTAAGTTTTGGATAAGCCATGTCTTTGTATCTTACCATAATTGGAACAAGATAGTTACCAACGGCAGTCGCAGATGGAAGCAAAAACAAGAAGATCATGGTGGTTCCATGGGCTGTAAACAGTCTGTTATACGTCATAGAATCTTCAATGAGTTGTACACCAGGCGCAAACAACTCAACACGAAGAGCAATTGCCATTGCACCACCTACAAACAAAGCAAGAAGAGAAAAAACCAAGTAAAGAAGTCCAACATCTGTGTGATGAGTTGAGAACATTATTTGCCAAACTGGACGTGCTTTTCCAAGTTCTAGAACCATTTTCTATCCTCCGTATTTTGGTATGATTTTTTGACCGAAATTAAATGTAGCATTATCAAATATCCTCCACAAAAAGTTTTGCGCGCATATTATAATGAATTAAGCCACAATATTCCCTGCACTGTATATCAAACTCACCAACTTGGTTAGGAGAGAACCAGACAGTATTGATTCTTCCTGGAACTGCATCCATCAAGACCACAAATTCAGGAATGTTGAAATTGTGATTAACATCCTTGCTTGAGATTTCAAACTTGTATGCATGATCCTTTTTCAAGTGAAGCTCACCAACTTCCTTTGTACCATCCTCATGTTCAAAACTCCAAAACCACTGCTGAGCAGTTACTTTGATAATTTCAGCATCTTCAGGAGCATGGTCGATAATCCTCTCAATGTTCCATGCTTCCGCACCCACATAAATCAAAAGCGCAGTTACTACACCAAGATAGATCCATTCAGCCCAGTTTGAGTGCGCCATGTTAGAACTCTCCCTTCTCTTCGTATTCCGTTGGCTTTGCATTTGGATTAGATTCTCTAAATCTCCAGACCTGCCATACCATAGTTCCTGCTATAACGCCTCCTACTACAAATGCAACTGTCATCATACGGAAAAAGAGATTCCAAATTTCTGCTTTTCTGTCAATATATTCACCAGCAGTTTCAGCTGCAAAGGCCAAACTAACAGTCGGAATTATGAATAAAGTCATCATTATAATTGATAAATGAAATATTTTGCTCATTTCGCTGTTTTGAATGATTGATCAATATAATTTAAAATTTTTGGAAGGTTACCGTTACCAAGTTTGATAATAACGATCAATATCCATTGCATTAATTGCTGAAAGAGATAATTTTCTGTCCTGTTCCTTAATTATTGTAAGAGAGGCATTTGCGATAACCAATTCAAACAAAGTTTTTGGATTTAGATCCATTACAACAGAAAGGATTGATTTGATCGGATCCATATGGGTTACAAGTACCACATTTTGGTTTCCGTGTTTTTTAATCACATAATCTACTATATCGAGTATGCGTTTTCGTACATGTGAAAATGTTTCTACTTTGTGTTCCGCTATTATAGGATTATTTTCATAAAACTTCAAAAATACATTACCATATCTGGCAAACATATCATCATAATTCATAAGGGTAAATCTTCCCATATCTATCTCAGTTATTCTATCATCTAATTCACAATCCATTGAATTATTCTCTGCGACAATTTTAGCCGTATGGCTTGCGCGTTCTATTGGACTTGAATAGATAGCAGATATATCAAGAGGTTTGAGGTATTCTGCAATTCTTTCTGCCTGTTTTATACCAGTTTTAGTTAGAGGAATACCATCGGTACGTCCTGCGAGAATCCGCTTAACATTATTTTCTGCTTGACCATGACGTAAAAATATAATCATATTGAGTCGTTTAAAATTTCAAATAGAGATAATAATAACATTGTTAGAACCACTGCATGAAAATTGGAATTATTGGTGGAACTGGAGGAATGGGCAAAGGTTTTGCAATAAGATGGTGTAAAAAACACGAAATAATAATTGGTTCTCGTGATGCGGAACGTGCAGCGACTGCTGCAAATGAATATTTGAGTCTAGCAAATGATGCATATGGAAACATTAATGGAACAATTTCAGGGAAGGATAATCTTTCAGTTGCAAAGGAGAGTGATGTTTTGATTTTGTCAATTCCTTATGAAAATATTGATTCAACATGTTCTGGAGTATTACCTGAGATCAAAGATAGTTGTGTTGTTGTATCTCCAATTGTTCCAATGACAAAAACAGGTGTTGGATTTGAATGTGTAGCAATTAAGGAAAATAAACCATTTTCATATCAACTAGTATCAAAACATATGAAGGACAAATCAAAACTTGTTTCAGCATTTCATGTGATTTCTGAAAAGAAGCTAGTCAATCCAACATTGGTACTTGATTATGACATATTTGTATGTGGAGATGATGCATCAGTTCAAGTGGTAAATGGATTGATTAATGAAATTAAAGGACTGAGACCAATTTACTTGGGTCCAATAGAATTATCTTATTTTGCAGAAATGTCTACACCACTTCTTCTTAATGCAATGATAAGAAATAAGATAAAAAATCCTGGCATTAAAATTGTCTAAGCCTGTTTTTTTCATTTATCATGAGTCACGAATACTATAGACGAGGCAGAAATTGGTTTACAGCAATTGGTACACTTTTTTCTGTAATGGCAGGAATAGTTCTAATCAGACAGCTATTCATCTGGGGGCCAGAATTTGTTCAAGATTTTTTGTTTAATGGAGAAATAACAAATGAAAAAGTTTCAATGGTAACATTAGGCTTTGGGATTTTTATGATAGCATTAGGATTTAGAAAACATGAACAAAAGAGATGAATTTCTAAAATCACAAAAAGTATTACGGCTTGCAACAATTGGTAAAAATAAAACACCACATATTGCTCCTGTTTGGTATCTGTATAGTAGAAAAAAGATCTACATAGGAACAAACACTAGGACAAATAAGGCAAAAAATGTAAAAAGTAACAAACGAGTTGCCTTTTGTGTTGATGTAGGGATTAACGCTCCAAACATTTACGGGGTAATGGGGCAAGGCAATGCTAATTTAATTTTAGAAAACAACAAAGTAAAAACAATTGCAAAAAAAATTCTTTTAAGATACTTTAAGACATTTGAGAACAAATCTGCAAAAGAATTACTTGATGATACAGACTGTATTATAGAAATAATTCCTGAAAAATTTTCAGTTTGGAATTTCTAACTGACAAAATCTTCAATTTTGTTCATTGCAGAATCTAATATTTCAAGACTAGGAAGATAAACAAGTCTGAAATGTTCGCTTCCATATTGTTTTCCAAATCCAGAACCGTGAACTGTTAGTACTCCTTTTGTTTCTAGAAGTTTTGTAACAAATTCTTTATCTGTACCAAATCTATTGTCTTCAATCTTTGGAAATGCATAAAATGCACCTTTTGGATTTGGACAAGAAATACCAGGCATTTCATTGAGACGCTTTATGACCAAGTCTCTACGTTTTTTAATTTCAGTCACAAAGACATTAATGTAATCTTGAGGACCGCGGAGAGATTCTAAAGCTGCATGTTGTACTGGAAGACTAGTTGCAATCCTAACTCTTGCTAGTTTTGGAAGATGTTCTCGTATTGCTTCAAGTTGTGGTGATTGGTTAAATGCAATATACCCAATTCGCCAGCCAGACATGAGATGAACTTTGGAGAAACCATTTAGGATAATTACAGGTGAATCTCCGGCAACTTTGCCAATTCCCACAAATTTTTCATCAAAAATAATTTGATCATAAATTTCATCACATATTATGTAGAGATTGTGCTGATTTGCAATGTCTACTAGTTCTTTGAGTGAATTTTCATTAAACACAACACCAGTAGGATTGTTTGGGCTAATCAAACAAATTGCAACTGTCTTTGAAGTAATTTTGGATTTAATGTCATCAATATCGGGTGTAGAATTATTCAAGTCTACTGCAAATTCTACAGGAACCCCACCATGTAGTCTTACATATGATGCGTATGGTGGATAAGATGGTCCTGGTAAAAGTAC
>JAYGCB010000074.1:0-1805 GCA_046583565.1 Candidatus Nitrosopelagicus sp.
CGCGTTATTTTTATGCAAATTTTCTAAATTATCCATATTCGAAAAGTAAACGCTAGACCATAGTTGTCCCTTTCGAATAGAGTCATCTTGGGCTCTCATTTTTTGGGAGCCCTTAATTTTTTAAAAACATCATTAGGGCAAAGATAGCCATAGCAACGGAAGAACCAACTCCCAATACAAAAATAATCTTGCCACCAGTCATAAAATCAACGCATTCTTCAGGCATTCACGGACATAAATTACATTATAATCTTTCTAGGAATTCGGAATGAAATTATAATTCCAAAAACCCTTTTCATTATTGAATGCAATAGATGTAAACTCACTCACAAAGAAATTTGGCAGTTCCAAGGCTGTGGATAACATTTCCTTCACCGTGGAAGAGGGGGAGATTTTTGGATTTCTTGGTCCTAACGGGGCTGGAAAGAGCACTACGATGATGATACTTACAACCCTTCTGAAGCCAACATCGGGACACGCATTAGTGGGAGGCTATAATGTTGTATCTGAAGCAAAAAAAGTAAGAGAGAAAATTGGTTTCGTTCAACAGGAAATCAGCGTGGATGAATTTCTAACCGGTAGAGAAAATCTGTACTTACATGCGCGAATAAATCAAATCCCAAGGAATCTAATTAAATCAAGAATAGATGACGTATTGGAATTAGTTGAACTTGGCGAAAAACAAGACGATGCAACATTAACTTATTCTGGTGGAATGCGAAAAAGACTTGATATAGCAAACGGATTGCTGAGCAGGCCGGCAGTTTTGTTTCTTGACGAGCCTACTGTTGGACTTGACATACAAACAAGGCGCAAGATATGGGGATACATAAGAAAAATTTGCAAGGATTTTGGTATGACTATTTTTATCAGTACACATTACATGGAGGAGGCGGATGGTCTTTGTGATAGAATCGGAATTATTGATTTCGGAAAAATACAGGTCATAGACAAACCAAAATCAATGAAAAGTGCAATAGGAAATGAGATAATTTCTTTTAATCTTGTTGATGGGAAAGCAAATCAAGATACTTTAATTGATCAGATTAGCAAAATTGAATTTGTTAAGGAGGTCAAAAATAAACAAAACCTCATCACTGTTTTTTCTACAAAAAGCAATGAGGTAATTCCAAAAATTTTTCAGGCATCTACCAATCTTGAGATGAGAATTAATTCTCTCACGCTAAAGCAGCCTACGCTTGATGACGTCTTCATTTCCTACACTGGACATGATTTGAGAGACGAGACTGAAAATAAAAAATACAGTAGAAGAAAAGAATTCAATCTAAACAGGAGAAGGGGAATTTGATGATTAGCGACACTTACTCAATTTTTTGGCGTGAGATGAAACGTTATAAAAAATCTAGGGGTGGCTTTATAATCAGGTTGATTCAGCCGGCTGTTTGGATCATAGTTATGGGTAACATATTTTCAGGAACACAGCCTTTGATTGAATCAGTTGGTTTTGATGGTGAGTATATTGAATTCATGGCACCTGGTATTATAATACTGACTGCGATTTTCACCAGTATCTTTGGGGGTGTAAACACTTTGTGGGATAGAAGGTACGGCTTTATGAACCTGGCACTCACCTCACCGATTTCAAGATCATCTATTGCACTTGGGAAGATGCTTGCAATATCCTTAGTTGCAGCAATTCAAGCAAGTCTTATTTTGGGAATTGCAATGGCAATAGGTGTCAGTATTCCAAATTTGCTGATGATAGGTCCAATCATGGCGGTTGTAATTTTGTTTTCAATTGGATTCTCTGGAATATCTGTTATGTTTGCTGCAGCTGCAAAGTC
>JAYGCB010000107.1:0-3145 GCA_046583565.1 Candidatus Nitrosopelagicus sp.
ATTTGCTGAAAACAAGAGAATTCCAACTGAAAAAGAATACATCAAAATGATTGAAAAGAAAACAGCAGTGCTTTTCGAGGTTTCATGTGCCATGGGGGCAATTTGTGCAAAAAGAAAACAAAAGGATGTGAAAAACCTGTCATTGTTTGGAAGGAATTTGGGAATAGTATTCCAAATCACAGATGACCTTCTTGGAAGTATTGGCGACAGCAAAATTACAAAAAAACCGGTGGGAAACGATATACGCGAAGGTAAGAAGACACTTCCGATTATTTTAGCAATTAAGAAAGCAAGAGGCAAGAACAAGAAAATAATACTACGTGTTTTTGGAAATTCTAAAGCTTCAAAGCAACAAATTCGTTTGGCAGTTAATGTAATTCGTTCATTAGGCGTAGAGGAAGAAGTGAGAAACATGACAATGAAATACGCGCGGCAGGCTGAAAAATCACTCAGATCATATACTGGTACAGCTAAAAACGAAATAATTTCGTTATTGGGTTTTATAATTAAAAGGCGTTTGTAGCTTGGATGATGATTTAAAGAAAGAGATTAGAAAAATAGCTTTACAGAATGCAGTTGAGCATGATGGCAAGACAAAAGACAAAGTTGTCCTGTCAAAATCTTTAGGAACAATACCTGAACTAAAAAACAATGTTAAAGAGGCTATTCCTGAAATTGCCTCTATCGTTTCTCAGGTTAATGGCATGTCGATTGAAGAACAAAAAACTCAGATACAGAATGATTTCCCTGAAATACTTGATGTAAAAGAAAAGGTAAAAGAGGAAAGAGAGGGGTTGCCGCCCTTAGAAAATGCTGAGCAGGGAAAAGTTGTAACTAGATTTACACCAGCACCAAATGGTTATCCTCATATTGGTCACGCAAAAGCAGCCATAATCAGCGAGGAATATGCTAAAATGTATGGTGGAAAGCTTGTTCTGAGATTTGATGATACCAATCCGGTGGATACTAGATTGGAATATTGGGCTGCGATAAAAGTTGGACTAGATTGGCTTGGGATAAATTTCGATGAGAAAAAAAATACCTCTGATGATATTGAATTACTTTATGATAAATGCTTGGAGCTGATAAGAAAAAACCAAGGATATGTTTGTACGTGTAAACGCGATGCCATAAGCAAAAACAGGAAGGATATGGTTTCCTGCAAATGTAGTATGGGGGATATCAAACAAAACGAAGAGATGTGGGAAAAAATGTTCAACAGATACAAACCTGGCGAAGCTATTGTTAGATTTCGTGGAAATATGGAATCTAAGAATACTGTAATGCGAGATCCTGTACTTTTTAGAATCATTGATGAACGACATCCGCTTTTGGAGAAAAAATACAGAGTGTGGCCGAGTTATGATTTTGCAGTTGCTGTTGAAGATTATACGGATGGTATAACTCATGCCTTACGAAGTAAAGAGTATGAATTGAGAAACGAATTATACTATGCAATACTGGATGCCCTAGATATGAAAAAACCTAAAATGATGGAATTTTCAAGGTTAGAATTCAAGGGTATGCCGGTATCAAAAAGAATCTTAAGACCTTTGATAGACGAAGGAAAAGTTTCGTGGTATGATGATCCAAGATTACCAACGCTGGAAGCTCTAAATCGACGCGGTATAACTCCAGAAGCGATTAGAAAATTCATATTATCTTTAAGCCTAACAAAAGCCGATACCTTAGCGCCATTTGATTCTCTTGAAGCATTTAATCGAAAAATCATTGATAAAAATAGTATAAGATTATTCATGGTAAAACACCCTAAAACACTGACAGTTAGTAATTTGCCTAATTCTGTTGTGGAATTACCTAACCATCCATCTAACGACATGGGAACTAGGCAAATTAATGTGGATGCTAATATTTTTTTATCAACAGAAGATGTTGAAGATCTCAATATTGGAGATCAACTCCGCTTAATGGGACTGGGTAACATAAAAATCACATCTGTGAATTCGGAGATTACTGCAGAATTTATTGGTGATAATCATAATGTGGATTTCAGAAAAGTTCAATGGGTTTCTCAAAGTTCTGCTCATAAATTAAAAATTCTCATACCGCAACAACTGTTTATTGATGATAAATTTAACGAAGGAAGTTTGGAAGAAATTGATGTGTACACGGAACCGCATTATTTGGAATTAAAAGATGGAACAGAAATACAATTTGTTAGGTTTGGATATTGCCGAAAAGATTCTGCTAATCAGGCTATTTACACTCACAAATAACAAGATATGAAAATTGCAAGATTGATACGGGACGGAAAAGAAACCTATGGTATAATAAAAGATGGTAATGTTGCAACAAAAGAAAACATAACCTATGAAACTGGTGTCCCACTTCCTCCTTCCATCAAAGATTTTCTTTTTAATGGTTGGTATAATGAGGTTAAAGATAAGATATCTAACATGTCATTTCAAGATGAGCTTAAAAAATTTAGGCTACTTTCTCCTATACCAAACCCGTCTAAAATAATCTGTCTTACTTTTAACTACCCAAATCACGCAAAAGAGCAGAACCTTGAATCTCCAAAAGATCCAGTAATATTTTTTAAGCCTAGAACATCTCTATGTGGAACAGAATCGGAAATAAAATGCCCAAAATTTGTTAAGAAGTTAGATTATGAAATTGAACTTGCTGTTATAATTGGTAATACGTGTAAAAACATAGATGAAAGCCAGTCAAAAGAGTATACTTTTGGCTATATGACTTTCAACGATGTTTCTGCAAGAGACATTCAAATGCATGACAAACAATTTACGCGTGGAAAATCTTTTGATACATTTGCACCAAGTGGTCCCTGGATAACAAGCGTAGATGAGGTTACAGATCCACAAGATTTACGGCTTACAACCAAAGTGAATGGTTACGTCAGACAGGATTCATCTACAAAAAACATGTTCATAAAGATACCATCTATTATATCTAAACTAAGTAAGGTAATGACTTTAGAAAAAGGGGACATAATTGCAACTGGAACGCCAGAAGGTGTAGCCTTGAATAATCCAGATATCCCATTTCTTAAAGATGGAGACGAGATAGAGATGGGGATAGAAAAACTGGGAAAAATTAAAAATACTGTAAGATTTACTGATTAAAACGTGGTAAAAATCATTGCATGTAAAACAACTGAAAT
>JAYGCB010000051.1:0-3658 GCA_046583565.1 Candidatus Nitrosopelagicus sp.
CAAAATGATGACTGATAGAACAATCAAGCAAGCTGTAAACGTATCAACTATTCCCGGGATTCAGCAGCACGCAATAGTTCTGCCTGACGGTCATGAGGGGTATGGTTTTCCTGTTGGAGGTGTTGCCGCCATGGATGCAGAAGAGGGAATGATTAGCCCGGGTGGTGTTGGTTATGACATCAATTGCGGCGTCAGACTTCTTAGAACTAATCTATCCGAAGACAATGTCAGGCCAAAACTTAAGGATCTTGTCACTGATCTTTTCAATTCGATTCCATCCGGTGTTGGCTCCAAGGGAGCTATACGACTGAATCCATCGCAGTTAGATGAAGTTTTGGTACGGGGAGTAAGTTGGGCAGTTGATCACGGATATGGTTCAAGTAACGACGCCGATGTTTGTGAGGAAAACGGGCAAATTGCAAACGCTGACCCAAACAAGGTGTCAGAGCGTGCCAGAAAGAGGGGCTCGCCTCAATTGGGAAGCCTGGGTTCTGGCAACCACTTTCTTGAAGTGCAAAAAGTTACAGAGATTCATGACGAGGAAGCTGCAAAAAGGATGGGAATTGAAAAAGGTACTATTACCATTTTAATTCACTGCGGCTCGCGCGGATTTGGCCACCAAGTATGCAGTGATTATCTTAGAATTTCAGAGCAGGCGCAAAAAAAATACAATATTGAATTGCCAGACAGGGAATTGGCATGCGTTCCAAACAAGTCTGAGGAGGGGGAATCATACAGGGCAGCAATGTTTGCAGCATTAAATTTTGCATGGAGTAATAGACAGATGATTACTCATTGGACAAGAAAATCTTTCGAAAGAGTTTTCAAGCAATCAGAATCTGATCTTGGTATGGAACTTGTCTATGATGTAGCACATAACATAGCGAAGATAGAGGAGCACAAAATTGATGGAAGGTTAAAATCGGTTGTAGTTCATAGGAAGGGAGCCACACGGGCATTTCCTGCAAACAGAGACGAGGTTCCGGCAAAATACAGAGATCTTGGGCAGCCAGTTTTAGTTCCCGGTTCCATGGGAACTGGCAGTTGGATACTGTTAGGCAAGGAAAATTCTATGAACATAACTTTTGGTTCAACTGCGCACGGAGCAGGAAGAATGATGTCCCGCACAAGGGCAAGGCGGAACTTCAATGAACACGAAGTGAAAAAATCACTCAGCGACAAGGGCATTTTTCTCAAATCATTGACGCGTGATGGGGTTGTAGAGGAGACACCACAGGCTTACAAGGATGTTGATGCGGTGGTTAATGTTTCACATGAACTGGGAATTGCCACGAAAGTAGCGAAATTAGTACCAATGGGTGTAATCAAGGGATGAGTGAAGATAACGAGTTAGAGAAGCTTAAGGCAAAACGCCTAGCTGAAATGCAAAAAAATCTTTCCTCCAAGCAAAAACCAAAAAAAGTCACACTAACCCCTCGTGAAACTGTTGTTACAAAATTAGGTTTTAGGGGCTTGGAAGTCTTGGAAAATGCCGAGTACCAATTTCCACGAGAAACTCAAATGGTTGTGCTAAAACTTGCTGAGTTAATATCTTCCAATCAAATTTCGGAGATGCTGGACGGCGGGCATCTTTTGGCATTATTCAGGAGTATCGGTATCGGTGTAAGAATGAAGACTAAAATCAATATAGAGGAGGACGGAAAGTTCATCTCGATTTCAGACAAACTCGGAAAAAAATTATCTTCAAATTGAAGCTAAATGCCATACTTTGAAATTAGTACAACCAAATATGATGAGGACATCAAAATCATCCAGGTTGCACTAACTAAGATGTCAGCCCTTTGTAATGTTGATAGGGGGTTCAGGTTCGGAGAACCTGTTTCAAAATTTGGATGGACATTTTTCCACCTAATCATAGAGCAGGAACTTTATATTGAAATTATAGGCAAGTTCTCAGACATGATTAAAAAATGCAAAGGAAGAAAACAAGATGAAAAATTTACCGAGTTTATCTCCCATTATTTTGAATCAAGGGGTTGTAATGTTAAGATTAAGATGGTAAAAGACTAAACCCTTCTTCCACGCTTGCCGCCTTTCTTTCTAGTTGTGTCATGTGGAATAGGTGTAACGTCGTCAATCCGTCCAATTTTGAACCCGCCTCTTGCTATTGTCCTTATTGCAGCCTGAGCACCGGGTCCTGGTACTCTAGAACCAACGCCGCCAACTGCTCGTACCTTGATATGTAATGATGTGAAACCCTTTGTTTGAGCAGACTCAACCACTGTCTTTGCAGCCTTCATAGCGGCAAATGGAGACGACTCGTATCTATCCGCATTTACATGACAACCGCCAGAACTGATTGATACTGTTTCAGCGCCTGTAAGGTCAGTAATGTGGATGATTGTGTTGTTGTAGCTGCTGTAAATGTGGACAATGCCCCACTTTTCTTTTATCTCCTTTTTTGTTTCTGCTTTAACTTTTGTTACAGATTCCACTGCTTTTTCAGATTCCACTGCTTTTTCAGATTCCACTGCTTTTTCAGATTCCACTGCTTTTTCAGATGTGGTTTCCTCTAATGTGGATTTTACATCCTTCTCTTCTACAACGGTTTCTGTTTCAGACAACGCATACACACGCCTTGAGGGGTTTAAAAAACATATTCATGAAAAGCATATCTTATCAAAATTACTGAAAATGTTGCCAGCCTCCATCCTTAATTCTAATCAATTTTCCATTTTTTTGATAAAAAACTCCTTTACCCCTTGTAACATAGCCAATTTCATATAATCTAATTCGGTTTTTTCTTGCATATTTTTTCATCTTCATGATGTGTTTTGGGTTTATCGTTGCAACAATTTCATATTCTTCTCCGCCATTAAAGATCAAATTATTTACGTCCAATCTATTCGAATCAGCAAAGTCAAAAACATCTTTTTCTGATGGTAGCCGAGTGATAACAAATCTTTTTTTGCTCTGCCTTGACATCTCACCAAGTGTACTGGACAGTCCGTCACTTGAATCCATGGAGGATGAAAAATAATTTTTATTTTTTAACCCAAGATCCAGTCTGCAACTTGGCCTAAACACCGCTCTTTTTGCTTTTACGCCAAATGTTTTCGAACATTTCTTATTTTTTAACAAAATTGAAAGACCCGCCGCAGAATAACCAAATGGCCCGGAACAGATTATCAAATCGTTAGTTTTTGCGCCATTTCGCTTTACAATTTTTTTTGAAAAACCGAACAGTGAGAAACTTATTACAAGCTCCTTTCCTTCGTTTGTATCTCCGCCCAGTATTTTTACCTGAAATTCCTTTGCAGCCATTTTAAATCCGGCAGCTAATTTCTCTATCTTTAATTTTGTATATTTTTTGGGAATAACAAGTGATATTATGCCAAAAACAGGCTTTACTCCCTTTGCCGCAAAGTCACTAATGCATGAAACCAAGCTTTTTCTTGCCAAGTCTTCCAGTTTTGTTCGCGGTGGAACATCAGTGCTTTCAACTAGGGTATCTACCTTTACAACAGCGTATTTTTTTCCCGTTTTAAAAAATTCAACATCTTCCGGAACGAAACCTCCGTTGCCCAGTCCGTCCTGAAAAATATCAATTATTTTTTTTTCACTTAATTTTCTCATAGCTTTGTTTGACAAGTTCTTTGATCTCTAGATGAATATCTCTTGCCATTTCCAAACTGTT
>JAYGCB010000115.1:0-7523 GCA_046583565.1 Candidatus Nitrosopelagicus sp.
GTAGATTTTCAGAAATCTGTAATATCCCAGGCACAGCGAGTTGTGCTCCATGGCATAGGGCATCAACAGCGGAATCCCTAATAACAACTGATTTGATTTCGCTTAGAGCATGTTCTATTGGGTGAATCAGTTTCAATAGAGTAGAATCATCTTTTTTTTCTTTCCAATCAGTAAAAGCAATAGCAAGTTGATGCATAGTAACTAATGGGTAGTCTTCGTGGAATTGGCTAACACGTGTTCGTCTCAGCTCTATCATAGTACCACCATAGCCTAAAACTTCACCAAAATCATAGATTAGTTTCCGAATGTAGGTTCCTGCCTCACAAAGTATACGGATTAAAATCAATCTTTCCTTCTGTTCAAGTAATTCCAACTCAAAGATTCGTCGTATCCTAGTCTGTCTTGAAACAGCTGAGCGTTGTGGGGGCCTTTGGTATATGTCACCACAAAATTGCTTTAATATGCTATCAAGCTGTTCTTTGGATGGTAACGAATGAAGTCTACCTAAAGCACAGTATTCCTTAGGACCTAACAATAGTACACCAAGAGCCTTTGTGCCATCACCAAGACCTAATGGAAGTACACCAGTCACTTGTGGATCCAACGTCCCGCTATGACCCGCCTTTGGAATTTCTAGGATGCGCTTTGCCCATGCAACAACTTGGTGGCTAGTGGGACCTGGTGGTTTATCTAAAAGTATCAAGCCATAGTTTAGTAACTGCTCAACTGAACGTTTATTGTAATAGGTGCCGTAATTATCGTCTGTAATGTCTTGATCAATTGTTATTAGATTCTCAAGTTGTTTTAATTTCAAAAAGTTCCCTCACAGTTGACTTTGCAACTTCAAGTACATGTACTGCATCAAGATTGTCAGTTTCAATTACCTTATTAAATACTGATAGATCTTCTCCAAATTCAAATCCGTATAATGTTTTGTAAATTATTTTGTTCTCATCATATCGTTTTTGTACAATTTTGACAGTGTCATTTTTTGACAGATTGTCTCTAACAGTCATTCGTCTTGCACTATTCTCCATAGATCCTGCCAGCCAAATCTTAACTCCACCCTCAACAATCCATGGAAGTGTATAACTAGTTATTACAACGTTGCCTTCAAGAAACAGTTTTTTGAGTTTAGCATCTACTTTTTTATCGAATTCAGAATTTTCTTGCCGATGACTCAGGAAACTCATCCCTTCAGGTGTATCCCACCAATCATCTCCTCCTGTATCAAATCCCTCATCCTGAGCAAGTTCCTTTAGTATATCGCCACCGCTCAAATGTCTAAGATCAAACTCTTTTCCTATACCTTTTGCAATGGTTGTTTTTCCAATTGCAGGTGGTCCAGAAATGATTACGGATTTTATCAACTTTATTCGTTCATGGAGGTCTTGGTTAGTTTCATGATCATGCCACTAAATGCAATGGCAGTCAAAAAATACCACGCCCACAAAAAAACCTCATTTTCAGTATTACAGTATGGTCCAAGACCTGCAGCTGCATCTGCGGCCATTTTTTCAACTGTACAAGTGAGTTGGAAGAAATCCCCAGGTATTACATTAAGAGGAATTGGAGATATAGCTACAGTGTATGAAAACAGTGTAGGCATCAGAAAGTAGAAAATTAACAACAGTGGAATGATAGTTATCAGCATAGGTCGCATATTCATCTGCATCATTTCCATGCTCATTTTGTTCATGTACTTGGATTTTTTGTTTAATTCTGCAATTTTACTTTCATCCTTTGACCTAAATGCTTTCATTCTTTCTTTTTGCCAAGATCTTGTCTCTTTCATGATTCTTTTCATTTTTACCGAATCAACCAGTTTCTTTCTAACACCGGCATTGAAGAGATTTAACATGACCGAAAATCCGATTACAGCAAACGCTGAGAGTAACATGCCCTTTACTAAAGGATCAGCACTTCCAAGTGGACCCTCTCCTCTAATGCCAAAAAGATCACCCTGTAAGAATATCGAATCCAAGAAATACAGAATAAAGTTAAGCTCAGTCATAGTCCTATAGCATCTATTACATTTACTGCCGCTTCTTCAATCTTTCCCTCATGATTGAAAATTACCTTCATGGGAGAGCCAGAAAAAACAGAACAGCTAGAAAGCATCGCATCCTGAACGGCAAGTTCCTTTTTAATGTCCTCAATAGAAATAGGATCCCGCTCTCTGGTTCCATCTTTCATTCTTCTATTATGTATTTCATCTGGACTAGCAGAGATTGCAATGAAATTTGTAGGTTGTATAATTTGTATCACATAATTTGGAAGACCTGGATAGAATCCTGCCTTTGTAGATATGAAAGCATGAGTGTCAATGAAAATAACATCGTCCGAAAGATTTGAGATCGTTTCTGCAGCGATTTTTTGAAGTTCTTTTTGTTTTTCTATTGGCAACGTTCTTAATTCATCCCTGTTTTTAATTCCCATTTTCTTTGCTTCTTCAAACATTATTGTACCATAACTATGCACACTGACAGTCTTGTTTTTTTGTTTGATTAATTCTGCAATTTTTGTAACAAGAGATGTTTTACCAACTCCTGGAATTCCAACTATTACAACTTTTTTACTTTCTTCCAAGCCAAGCACCAAGTCGTGGCATAACCATTTCCACTTTTTCTCTTACAAGCTGGTTATAATAATTAATCAAAATGTCAACCGTCAGTAAAATGCCTATACCAGAACCAAATACTCCCAAGATATCAGAAACTCCAGCTATAAGACCAAGTATTACAGAGCCAAGAATAGTAACTGATGGAATATACTTATTCAAGAGTGCCTCTACCGGTTTATTCGATCTTCTAAATCCAGGAATTACAACATCTGCATCCAAAAGATTTTGTGCAGCCTTTTTTGATGAAAGACCGCCAAGTTCTACCCACAACTTTCCAAAAACAACAACAATGCCAATCATGAATAAGACATACAATACACCTCTCATTGGATCTAAAGCGACGAGTTCTAACCCTCTAGGTGGAGTGATGTAGTAGATTATTCCCCCTATAGGTGATGATGGACTGGTAGGATCAAATTGTGCAATTATGTTGAAAATGGGACTAGCATTACGTGGATTTAGTTGTGCCCAAAGCATCTGACCTATAAAAACTGCATTTGCCGTAAGAGCCGATGCCAAAATTACAGGTATGTTTGATACATACATCAATTTGATTGGGTATGTAGCTGAAAATCCTCTATACTTTGTTGATACAATTGGAATCTCAACCTTCATGCCCTGAGTGTAGATAAGTATCAATAGGATTACAGCCGTAAGACAAAGTCCAAATATACTCGGTAATTGGTTCGACCTGAATACAGCATCAGCTAAATTGGCTCCAAACATGCCAGTTGTTGCATCTAAAAATCCTAATTGAAAAATGTAGGGAATAATGCCTATCGATCCACCATCGCCAGCAGGAAGTGGGCTGAAAAGACTCCAAAGTATCTGCTGAGAAACTCCTGCTGCGATAAATAGACTGATTCCTGAGCCTAAGCCCCATCCTTTTTGAATAAGCTCATCCATGAACATAACAAAGATCGATGCTGCGATTAGCTGCCCTATCAAAACTCCCATTACAGTGGGGTCAGTAATATTTGCACCATAAACTGCTATACCATATACAGATCCCTCTATTACTATTACGAAGTAAGTAAGCATTTTTGTAGCTGTCTGAAATATACCGCGCTCTTCAGGGTTTTTGAAGTCAAACTTGAGAATATCAGAACCCCTAAGTAATTGCATAAGAAGTCCAGCTGTTACGATAGGTCCTATTCCAAGCTCAACTAAAGAACCCTGCTGTGATGCAAAAATCACACGCGCAAATGCAAGAAAATCATACTCGGGAGCGGTGGCTCCAAAAAGAGGAGTCTGTCCCATAACCATGTATATAACAACACAAGCACCACACCAGAGCAATTTAGTTTGAAGTGATACTTTTCTTTTTGGTTTTGGTATTTGCGGAATATATGGCTCTGCCTTAGCTACAGCCCTTCGAACATAATTAGTAAGAGTTCCTTCAGCCATCCTTTTTTACCAACTCTTCTCCAGCATTTTTGACATTATCTTCGGCATTAGAGCTAAATTGGTTTATTTTTTTTTCCTTTTTTAGTAACTCCCCTCCAGCAGTTTTTACTTTGTCTTCCGCTTTAGAGGTAAATTGGTCTATTTTAATAGAATATGCGTTTTTTACTTGTCCTCCTCCTAGGAGTTTATCAAAACCCAAAGCCTTCAGATCTAGGATTTTTTTGTCATTTTCTTCTTTGCCATATTGTAAATACAAATCATCTAGATCCCGAACACTAGCCCATTTTTTTATAACATTTCTTGTTGGTGGATTAAGAGAACTGTGACCAAAATGATCTGGAAAATCTTTCAGCATAGTACTAAAATGATGTTTCAGCATTCCAGATTGACCAAGACCGCCCTTATGACCACTGGCTCTATGCTGACCAACTTGACCCCATCCATGATTTCTTGAGCCTCTAAATTTTCTTGTTTTTCTAAGTCTTGTTGCCATTTTACATCATTCTCTTAACCAAACTAGTAAGTTCCTTATTATGACCAAGAATACCTTTTTGACTATACAAATATTTTGTACTTCGTTTAAATCCTTGTCTAGGAGGTGACAAAGCGAACCATGGTTTTAATGGTTTGATTTTTGACATACTGATTTTTCCTTCTGACAAAGATACTGCCAAATCGTCAATTGTTTTAAAACCTGCCTGTAAAATATCTTTGTTCGTAATTTTTTTGTAACCTGTTCTTCTTCCTTTTTTATCCAATAATTCTTTGGTTGTTTTGGTATCAATTTCTTGCCAAGAAATATAATGTTGTATTTTTTTTAACATTCCTGCAGTATTCTCTTTAACAGGCAGTATAACAGCACGATATTTCTTTTCTAATTTTAATAGATTTAACGTGGTGTTAGCCCAGTGTGGAACATCGGCTTGCCCTTTTATCCTTACAACTAGATATGCTTTCGTCATATTTATCATCCCTGACTAAATGTATGTCTTAGACATTGTAATACCGCTTTCGACGTAGAATTCATTGTAGCTGTAGAACCTTTTGAAGTAGTCCATACATCTTTTATGCCAGCAAGTCTAAGTAAATTTCTAATTTTTTCTCCTGCCACTAGTCCAAGTCCACGAGGAGCAGGTAAAATTTCAATTGTTACGCTACCACCTCTTCCCCTTACTTTGAATGGTACAGAATGTTTTTGATCACATCTACATTCCCAACTACCGCATCCTAGTTTTACTGGACTGACATTAAGATATGAAGCATTGTTTGCTTTTTCAATAGCAATTCTCATCTGTTTTGACTTTCCCATGCCTATACCTAACCAACCATTTTCATTTCCTGCAGCTACTAATGCCTTAAAACGAGTAGATTGCCCATTCGGTGTCATTTTTTGAATTATTCCAACATCAATAACTTCAGTTTTTAAATCAGGAAGTAATTTTTTTACAATACCAGCCTCTTGGATACGTAAACCATTAGATAAAATTTCTTCCATAGAGTTTATTTCTCCAGCTGCAACTTTTTTTCCTAAATTAGTTTGTGGGATCCACACTTTCTCTTCAACAGGTTTCCTTTCACGACGTGGTCGCCCTCCTGGTCGCCCTCCTGGTCGCCCTTGACCTGGTCGCCCTTGACCTGGTCGCCCTTGACCTGGTCGCCCTTGACCTGCTGGTCCTTGACCTGCTGGTCCTTGACCTGGTGGTCTAGAAGTTTGTGTTTGTGAAGTTTGACTCATTTATGTCCTGCCTCGTTATCTATCAAAGATTTCACATTTTTAACATCATTTTTTACTTTAAGGTGTTCACCATACAGTCTGGATTCTGGAGGAAATGTTTCTTGGTTTGCTGGTACTTTAAGTCCTGCATCTATAATTCCTTTCAGTGCAGCAGCCATACGTTGAGTGTATTTTCTTGTGCCACTATACATAATAGCTGAACTAATCCCTTTCCCAAGTGCTTTTTTGCCAGCAAAATAACCAGTTAGATAAGCTGCTGGGATATTTTTCCGAGAACCTTTCCAGCCCTTTTGTTCTAAAAATTTTGAATGTGCAGATGAAATTACTAAATCACCTGTGATTTTAGGTTGATGTATCTGAACTTGTGTATTTTCATTTGAGATTTGTACAGTAATAAAGTCGCTATGACCCATCAGCATTCTTGTCCTTTTGCTATAATTCGTTTTCTCGTCTCGTATTCTACGTAATAACTTTGAATATGCCATATCTATACGGAAAAAATTTGAATCTGCTTTTATAAACGTTAGATGCTGAGTAATGATCCAAGTAAAGCCTTTTCTGTGTGCAATCTATTTTCCGCTTCATCCCAAACAACTGATTGTGGTCCGTCTATAACGGAATTGGTAACCTCATAACCACGCTTTGCTGGAAGACAGTGCATGAAAATTGCATTATCTTTGGCTTTATTCATAAGTGACTCGTTAACTTGAAAAGTTGGCAAGAATTTCTTACTTTTTGCATCAGAATCATGAATTGATACAAATGTATCAGTCATCACTACATCAGCATCCCTAACAGCAAATTCCGGGTCAGTTGTTAGATCAACACTAGTATACTTTGAGGCCTTTTTCACAACATCTGAATTTGGTTCAAAGCCTTTTGGAGTTGCAATAGAGATTTGAATCTGTGTTTTGCTACAACCAAAAATTAATGAATTACATACGTTATTTCCATCACCAATCCAGGCTATCTTAAGATCTTTGAATTTTTTCTTATGTTCTTTTATTGTCATCAAATCTGCCAAAGTTTGACACGGATGATATGAATTAGATAATCCATTAATGACCGGAATGGTCGAATGTTTTGCAAGTTCCTCAATAAAATCATGCTCATACACTCGCGCCACAATTGCATCAACATAACAAGATAGAGTTTTTGCTGTATCCTCAGCTGATTCACCACGAGAATGTTGCATTTGATTTGATGATAAATTTACAGTATGACCACCTAATTGTGACATTCCAACCTCAAAACTTACCCTAGTTCTTGTTGATGGTTTTTCAAATATCATAGCTAAAGTTTTATTTTTCAATAATGGTTTTTCTTTTCCAGTTTTATTTTGTTTTTTTAGTTTTATAGAAAAATCAATTAATTTTAAAAATTCTTTGCTGGAAATCTCATCACCAGTTAGAAGATCCTTTGTTTTAAGTTTCATTTTCCAAATTTTCAAACTATTCTATTACTTTTTAGGTTTTGTTTCTAAGATATGTTATCTATTTTGGTCGACCATCGGCAATCCACTTACGTATTTTTTTTACCATTTCGAATGCTTGCTTATCATTTTCAGGTGATGGAACATCAAATAATTCTGCAAAATCACTAATGTCTTCAGTTTTAATTCCTTCAAAAGGATCAGTTGAAGTTTCTTTGATTTCTGGTGTAGGTTCTGGTGTAGGTTCTGGTGTAGGTTCTGGTGTAGGTTCTGGTGTAGGTTCTGGTGTAGGTTCTGGTGTAGGTTCTGGTGTAGGTTCTGGTGTA
>JAYGCB010000116.1:0-4956 GCA_046583565.1 Candidatus Nitrosopelagicus sp.
AATGCTGGAAGTAAAATTCCTCCAAAATTACCATATTTTGAAACCAGCCTTCCTTTCGGCAAAAACATATCCGTTGAGCCCGGCCTTGACAAATCTTCTGTTGTGCATGCAGTTGACTATGGCAAGATAGTTGGTAGAACATTGGCTTCGTGTACCGATTGTCTTGTGATTGGTGAAAGTATACCTGGAGGCACAACTACGGCACTAGCTGTTATGAAGGGTTTGGGTATTGACGCACGGGTAAGTTCTAGCATGCCTAAAAATCCCCAGTCATTAAAAAATCAAGTTGTTGAAAAAGCGCTAAAACGTTCTGATTCTAAGGAACCATATGATGTCATAGCAAATACTGGTGACCCAATGATCCCGTTTGTTGCGGGCATGTTAAGCACTGCTTCTGAGATTACAAATGTTATTCTGGCAGGAGGTACTCAGATGGCTGCAGTACTTGCCTTGGCAAAATCAACTGGATATGACAAAGATCGAGTTGCAATAGGAACCACCTCATACATAATTGATGATAGCAGTGCAAATTTTTTAGAAACTGTCAAATCAATTTCTGATATTCCAGTATTATCCATAAATCCAAAATTAGCAGATTCAAAATTTGATGGTCTGCGTGCATATTCAGAGGGATTTGTAAAAGAAGGAGCTGGTGCTGGTGGGACTATGATAGCATCATTACTCAAAATTGGTATGAGTTCAAAAAAATTACTGGATCTAATTGATGATGAGTATTCTCGAATTACTACTTCACAGTAACAGATTTTGCTAAATTTCTTGGATAATCAGGATCTGTTTTCTTCTCTAACGCAGAATAATATGCTAGTAGTTGAATGGGAACGATTTCAACCATGGGATATAACGCTTCATCAACTGAGGGAATCTCAATCCAATGGTCATACACATCATTTTTCTTATCTGATATTCCAATAATTTTTGCACCCCTAGCTTTAATCTCATTCGCACTGTTCAGCGTATCATTGTATGTAGAGTCACTTGGATTAATTATTATCACATAGACATTTGAATCCATCAAAGCTAGCGGTCCATGCTTCAGCTCTCCACCTGGTATGCCTTCTGCATGAATGTACGAAAGTTCTTTTAGTTTCAGTGCAGCTTCTCTTGCAATAGGAAGATGAATTCCTCTCCCAAGTACGTAGATATCTGTTATTTCCTTAAGATTTTTTGCTAACTCTTTTATCTTTAAATTATTTGATAGGACCTGAGAAATTGCATCTGAAACTTTTTTCCAATCTGGATTAACACATCCATTGCATAATTGATCAGTAATTTTGTATAGTATTGCGAGCTGTGATGTAAAGCTCTTTGTTGCTGCAACACCAATCTCTGGCCCACAATTCAATCCAATTGCTAGTGATGATTGCTGTGAAAGAGACGAATTTAGAAGGTTCACAATAGACAAAATCTTTGCATTTGATTCTTTGGCAATTTTGACTGCTTCTAACACATCAGCACTTTCACCACTTTGCGAGATAGTGATTAGTGTTGAGTCTGGCTCAATTTCATTCGGCGAAAAAGGCAATTCACTAGAAATTAACGTATTTATCTTAATTTTTGCAAATTTTGACATTAGGTATTTTGCTATTTCTGCCGCATTGTAGCTGGTCCCACTTCCAGTGATGTACAAGTTTTTTGCTTGTTTGATATTATCAACAAGTTGTTGAATTTGATTATTATCCACAGCCCGTAATATTGTATCCGGCTGTTCTGAAATCTCCTTTATAGTAAAATGAGCATAATCTCCTTTGTAAACATCAGCAAATTCTTTTGAGACTTTCGTAATTTGATATTTAACAGGCGTTCCATCAAAATCAAAAATATGTATTCCAGAATCATTGATAATTACAAAGTCCTCGTTATCAACATAAATTGCATCATCTGTGTTTTCTATGAAACCTAATACGTCACTGGACAAATAATTACCGTTTTTTCCTACTCCCACAATTAGTGGTTCATGAAACCTTGCGGCTGCAAGAGTACCATCATCAAAAATTGCAACGAAAGAATAGTGCCCCTTTATCTGATTAACTGTTTTGATAATGGATTGCTTAACATCAGAAGTCTCATCCAAATTCAGCTGAATTAGATTCGCTATAACTTCCGTATCTGTTTCACTCTGAAATTCATAGCCTTTGTTTTGTAAATCAGATTTTAATTCTTCAAAATTTTCAACAATGCCATTATGAACAATTGCAATTTTTCCTGAATTGCTTGAATGTGGATGGGCATTTTTTTCAGTTACTTTGCCATGTGTTGCCCATCGCGTGTGACCTATACCAATGTTCCCAGGAAGCTTATCAAGTTGTACAGCATTACTTACCTCAACAACTCTACCAACTCCTTTTTTGACCACAATCTTATTTTCTGATTCTGTTGCAATACCTACGCTATCATAGCCTCTATATTCCATCTTTTGTAATCCTTTGACAAGTATTGGTGCCGCAGAATTCTTTCCAGAGTAGCCAATAATGGAACACATTTTGATTCTTAAGAAATTAGATTGTTGTTTGCAGATAAGCTTAACTTATGATTATTCAGTTGATTCTTTTTGTATTTCCTGCTTAACTGGAGTTTCTTCATTTTTAGGTTGTTCAACGGTTTCGGTCACTAAGTTTTCTGTTTCTGGACTGCCTAAATCTGATTCTGGTTTAGATAATGTTTGGTTAAATGATGATTCAGGGATTAAGTGTATCTTTGGTTCCTCATCAATTTTTACAACATATGACGGAATCGTAACAATTCTATCACCTATCATTATATGTCCATGAACAATTGCCTGCCTTGCGTGATATGGAGTTTTAAAGTATAATTTTCCCTGAACGATAGTTTGTAAACGTCGTGATAACAAATCAGTAACTTGTAAATTTAACACAGCATCTAATGTTGAGTTTTTATCCACTAATCCAATTTTAGAAAGTGAATTTATTAATACGGGTTCTTTTTCCTTTCTAATCTCTTGTCTTAATGCAAGTAATGAACGAGCTTGATGCCTTAGTTTTGAAAGATTAGTGCGTGCTTTCCATAATTCCCTTTTCGTTTTTAATCCAAATGTACCGAGTGTTTTCAACTCATCCATCATTAAATTATAATTAAGTGGACGTTTTGGTTTCTTCCAAATCCTTCTAGGTGTTTTTGGGTCTCCCATTTATTTCACTTATTTCTTTTTCTCAGCAGGAGCATTTTTATTTTCAGTCTTAGGAGCATTTTTATTTTCAGTCTTAGGAGCATCTTTATTTTCAGTCTTAGGAGCATCTTTATTTTCTACACCATCTTTAGTTTCAGTGGCTGGTTGTTCTCCTTCTGTACCAGCTGCAGGCGCACCAGCTCCACCAGCTTGTGTAGGCATTATTTTACCTCCTTTAGCAACACCAACTGCTCCACCTTTTCTACCAGTGCATCTAGTACGCTGACCTCTAACTTTTAATCCATACATATGACGATATCCTCGCCAACTACCAGTTGTTTTCTCTCTTTCAATATCATTTCTTACTGTAAAAGCAATATCAGATGTTAACAGGTGTTTATCCTCACCCGTTTCAACATCTTTTCTTCTGTTTAAAAACCAAGATGGAAAATTAGATAATGATGGATTTTTTATAATATTTTCAATTGATTTAATGTGTTCTGTTGATAGGTGCCCAACCCTTTGATTAGAATTGATTTTTAAAACGCTTAAGATTGTATTTGCAAACATGTAACCAACACCCTTTATTTGACTGAGTCCAACTAGCATTTTTTTGTCTCCAGGAATATCATTCCCCAAGATCCTTATCATATGTTGATACTCTACACTCATGTATGCATGATTTCAAATATCCCCGATAAAAACCATGCTGGTATTAGAGTTATTTTGATTATTATTGGTAAGTTTATTATTTTCTTTATTAAAAATGAATGATATGATTGATGATAATTCAGAGGACAATAAAATTCTCGAATCAATATTTGAACCTAATAATTCTGAGATCCTAGTACATCTGGAAAGCGGTCCGAAAAAATTCTCAGATCTTGTCAAAAATCTTGAAATATCTAAAGAAAAAATTGAGCAAAGTCTTTCATATTTAACCGAACATGGATTTGTAAGCAAAATCGAAAAGGATAGCCAAGTTCATTATTCAGTTAATTCCGATGCGCTTTCTAAAGTGTTAGAAAATAATGATAATTTTAAAAACGTTGATGATGGGTTAGCAAAACTTGATAGTTTTCTTAACTAATAGTAAGAAATATGATAAATTTTAAATCTAAATTCACAAAAAAAACTATTTTTTTTCCCAATCAGCATATAAATACTGTGAAAATCTCGTAGCCTTATAACATGAAACTTTCAGGAAAATTTTTGCTGATAATTATATCCCTTTCAATCATATCATATGGAATGTCTAGTTCAGTATATGCCAGTTCACACAGCGTACCTCCAATTTCGATTAGCACGGATAAAGCCTCATATGCAACTGGTGATACAATTTTACTTTCTGGTTTTGTTAAAAATTATGATGGTGCCAATCCTGTTTCAATTACAATTGTTGCACCAAATGGAAATTGGGTAACAATTCTGCAGTCTACACCTAGCTCGGATGGAAACTATTCTGATAATGTTAAAGCTATGGGTAATTTGTTCAGGGGACTAGGCGAATATACTGTGAAAGTGCTAATTACAAATAATGGTCCGCAAACCAATCAAACAATATTTGAGTTCGTTGGCGGTGAAGGATCTGTACCATCAGCTGTTCCGCAAGAAACACCCGAACCGGTAGTAGAAACTGTTGTGGAACCAGAACCAGAACCAGAACCATCTATGGAAGCATCTGAACCAGTTTGTGGGAAAGGCACAGTGCTAAAGGATGGACTTTGTGTTGTTGAGGAAAATGAGAGAGGCGGTGGTTGCCTAATAGCAACTGCTGCTTATGGCTCTGAGATGGCACCACAAATTCAGTT
>JAYGCB010000068.1:0-3474 GCA_046583565.1 Candidatus Nitrosopelagicus sp.
ACAAGAATTTGTTAAAGCATTAGAAAAATTAAATGTTGAATGCAAATTAGTTTTTGATGCAGATTATGCAGACGGGTTTCCAAGTAGAAAGTTAGGGACGTGGTTTGCTACTAACAGTAAGTTTAATGATTTGATCTCAAATTTTAAACCCGATGTAATTTTTGTTGATAGACAACGTCATTTTGGTCTAGAGGCTATAAAAAAAGAAATACCTTTACTTGTTCACCTTAGAGGAAATCACTGGGAAGAACTAAAGATGGCAAAAGAAACATTGTATAAATCTCCTCCAAAAAAAATTGCGATAAATAAATGGGAGGATATAGCAGAACAGGTTTTTGATGGCTCAAAAATGATCCTGCCCATATGTAAACATCTTGAAAATATAGTCAAAAATAGATATCCACAAAAACCTACAGATGTCTTATACCAAGGAATTACACCAGAAAACTGGTATCAAACAGAAGGGTTGAAATTAAAGCATCCCTGTGTTGGAATTTTACAGAACGCAACAATTTGGGGAAAAACAAAAGAATTGTTAATCCTGCCAGAAATTTTGCGGCAGATGCCTGACGTTCATTTCTATTGGGCAGGGGATGGAGTTTATAGAGATCAGATTTTACCAGTTTTACAAAAATTCGAAAACTTTCATTGGCTTGGTGCAATAGATTATCCAGATAAAGTTAGAGAGTTTTTGACTGAAATTGATGTTTACGCATTAATTAGTGGAATTGATATGTCTCCATTAACTCTCCAAGAAGCACAGTTGATGGAAAAATCTGTTGTGGCAACAAATGTTGGTGGAATTCCAGAATTGATGAAAGATGGTGAAACAGGATTTCTGGTAAGAAAAAATAATCCAGAAGAATTAACTGAAAAAATCTCTATACTAGTTAATGATAACAAAAAATCACAAAGTATGGGCAAAAAAGGAAAAGATTTTGTGAGCACTAATTTTAATTGGAATAAAATCTGTCATAATTTTTTAGACTGTTTAAAAAAATATGATTTAAACGCTAAACGTTAAAGCAAATTTTTGTAAAACTGGATATATTTTGGAAAAATAACATCCCATGTCATGTTCTTTTTAACAAAATCATTTCCATTTCTAGATAATTTTTTTGCTTTTTCGGTATCAGATAATAATTCATTTACAGAATACGCAATCTTTTCTGGGTTTTCAGACGGGACTAATAATCCAGTCTCATTATCAACAACTAATTCTGGAATTCCACCAACATTTGTTGCCACAACAGGTACATTCAGATAAAATGCTTCCTTGATTACAGTTGGGAGGCTTTCCATTCTAGACGGTACTACAACAACACTAGATGATTTTATTACGCGCATTGCATCTTCCCATGAACGATCTATACAATATACAACATCTCCATTAATTTGTAATTCGGCTTTTTTTAAAATATCAATGCCCTTTTCATGGCTATCTCTTCCAACATATGCTACTTGATTTTCAATTTTTTTGACATTTCCAATTCTGCTAAATTTTTGTACATCTATAGGAGAAGGAAGGTAATCAAAATCCATATCTAACTTTTCTTTATACAGTTTTTGCGTATATTTTGAATCAGTTGTTAATTTATCTGGCCATTTCAAAACCTGAGATTCTGCAATTTTTGCAATGGAAGTTATGGATTTAGAATGTAAAGATCCCACTTGTTGACTAAATAAACCATGAACTGACAAAACTTTTCTCTTACCTTTTGCATATTTCATTCCATAGGCAGATGGAATGTTAAAACCATGAACAATGTCAAAAAAATCTCTATCTATAATACTCTTCAAGCTACTAAGTAATGCAAAGCTTGGATTCTTCAGATTTTTAATTGGGATGTATGGAACTGTCATTTTTTTTACGTCAAATCCATGTTCAGTTAATTTGTCAGCAAGCATTGTAGCGTGACCGCCAATTCCTCCAGAAAAACGTGGAGATATGAATAAAAGTTTCATTTAGAATTTTGTTAGTCAGTGAGTTTTTAAGCACTTGGATTAATTTAGAATGATTTATGATATGCAATTATGAAGATGAATTCCTAAAAAACAGTATTAAGATGGTAATCTTCATCTATTTTGTTGCAATCAAATAACGAATTAGTTAAGGTTGAAAAATCATCGCATTATGTGCGTTATCTACTAATAATTGGAATACTTGCTCTTTCCTTTTCATTATCTTTCATGATGCGAGCACAGCCTCTAGAATATGGTTTTGAATTATCTGAATTTGATCCATTTTTCAATTACAGGGCAACCCAGTTTATGGTTGAAAACGGGTTGCCAGCATATTTGGAATGGCATGACGATTTGAGTTGGCACCCATATGGAAGGGACATTTCAGCTACCTCACAAGTAATGCTTCATACTACTACTACAATGCTTTACCAAACTTTTGGTATAGGTTCCAGTCTGTATGATTTTACAATATGGTTCCCAGTGGTTATCGGCTCGCTTACTACATTTGTTGTATTTGCAATAGTTAGAACAATTGGAGGTACAACAGCTGGACTTTTTGCTTCGCTCTTCTTTGCCATCTCTCCTATACTCGTTTTGAGAGGCTCATTAGGCTGGTTCAAGTCTGAACCACTGGGTCTTTTTTTTGGATTGTTAGCTGTTTACCTGCTTCTTAGCGGCATAAAGTCAGACAAAGGGAAAGTGTCCATTGCAAAGATTGTGGGAGGTGGTATCTTACTAGGCTTTGGTCTTGCTTCATGGGGAGGCGTCCAGTTTTTCATATTGCCAATAGGACTTTTTTTTCTAGCATTACCATTTCTGAGAAAAGATAACAAGTTCATCATATGGACCTCGGTTATTTTCACATTTGTATTCCTTTTGGTAACCGGACTATATGAGAAAACTGGATTTGCGTTTATTTCAAACCTAAGTGGATTTTTCCTAATTGGATGTACTGTATTTCTGGTAGCGTGTATTATAATCAGAAGAATTAGCAAAGCCCAATTACGCAATGGTCTTGCACTTTTAGGAGGTGCTATAATAGCTGGAATTGCAATAGTTTCTTCAGGCGTGATCAGCTTGGGATCGTTTAGGTATCTTAACGCCGCAAATCCTTTTTTGATTACAACTGATACGCTTATAGATTCGGTATCTGAGCATGCAACAACAACCATCGACATTTCATTTTACTTCTTCTCAATCTTGATGCTCTTTGCAGGACTAGGAGCATGGTTACTCTTCCAAAAAAAAGTAAACCGTTCTTTGAAGATTAAAGGTGAAATGGCTGCGTTTGCTCTCATGATAGGATTTCTTGGAATCTATTTCAGCTCTGCATTTGTAAGATTGGAAGTGTTTGGTTCAATTTCAGTTATAATATTATCATCTATAGGCATATCAATTCTAATATCAAAAATCCTAAAAGAGGGACATAAACCTGCAAGTGCTGTAACTAAAATTTCTTTTCTGGCTATAATTGTAGCCTTGTTAACGGTACCTATGGTTTATCCTGAA
>JAYGCB010000105.1:0-4476 GCA_046583565.1 Candidatus Nitrosopelagicus sp.
ATTCCGACACGATGCAATGTATGTTGTTTCCATTGCTGGTGGAAGTGCTGGTGGAAGTATTTATAAGATTTATCCAAAGGATCCAATTACGCCATTAAAACAATATCAAGCTGGTTCTACCCATAAAAAAATTGTTTGCAAACCAGGATTAATACCAATCATGAAAAATTCTGGTTACATTAATTGTGCCTATCTTGAAACAGCACTTGTTCTTACTCAGGAGATAGCATGGGATATCAATCGCTCTGATATGCCAATAATAAACTTGCCAGGTCATGATTTAAGCGGACTAAATTTTGAACATGTTAATTTAAGTTATTCAAATTTTAGAGAAAGCAACTTTACTTCCACGAATATTGCTAACGCTAACTTTACTAGCGCGAATTTATCAGGTGTTGATCTTTCTATGAAAGATCTTACAGAAAATACACTCACGGGAGCTGACCTACGTAATGCAAATTTATCTGGTGCCGACCTTTCTAATAATCAACTTGTAAATACAATTCTTACGGGGGCTGATCTCACAGACGCAAATTTATCTGGTGCCGACCTTTCTACTGCTAATATTTTTGGAATTATTGATGGAATTAATATTCTACAAAAAACTAAACTCAAAGGAGCTAATTTCACTAATGCAAATCTTACCAATACCAACCTTATTGGTGCAGACATATCTGAAACAATACTCAAAGGTGCTGACCTTACTGGGGTTAAACTCGAAAAAGCTAAAGTTAACAATTCCAACCTGGAAGATTTGGATCTTTCTTTTAAGAATCTTTCAAAAATTCGACTTGTTGATAGTAACCTTAGCAGAACAATACTTAGTGGTGCTGACCTTTCAAACGCAAAACTAATGGGTGCCAACCTCTCAGATGCTGACCTAACTGGTGCTAAACTTATTGATGCTAATCTAACAAATGCAAATCTGACTGGAGCTAACTTTCACATGGCAGATCTAACTGGAGCAAATCTTGAAGGCGTTATTATCAACGAAACAAATCTTAGTTGTATAGGCCACGATATTTGTACATCATAATACTTTATGGTGTCTAACTAAACAACATCAAACGGAATTTTGTTTCCGTCACTATCCCATGCAAAAATATCATCATCATCATATGGTGACTTAACAATTATTGATACTAACCCAAAGAAACTGTTTAAATCTGTAAGAGATGGTTCGGCAGAACCTACAGGATGTGAATGAACAATTCCAACATAACTAGGATCTAAGGGTAATGGGTTATGTGGAAATCCTGCAAAGTCGGCGCCAGTTTCAGAAAAAGGTGGTATTACCAAGCCGTCTATGAACACATTACCATGTTTTGATTTGCCACGTAAAATCAGTATTGCCTCATTTGGATGATTCATTTTACAAAAAGACAATATACCATCTCTTGTCTCTTGATTTAGTGATATTTTACGTTCAAACTTTTTATTTTTAATTTGCATTACTTCACTCCGGCTTTATTGAATATTGCACTGCAGAAATCTCATTTAATTTAGACTGGATAGATTTAATATGTTTAGGTAGTGATTCTATCAAGTCAGTAATTTCATTTTCAAGTGTCTTTATTTTTGCTTCAATATCAGATTTTTCGTTCTGATGTCCTGTAAGAATATTTTCAGCTTGTGTCAATTTTTCAACATTAAAGATAGACAGCTTACTCTCCAAATCATTTTTGGACTCCCCAAAAGCTGAAATTTCTTTAATAATAGTATCCAATTTAGTGAGCAACACATCAATCTGGGATACAGATTTGACAGTATCCTTAACAGATACTGAACCAGACTGTACAGCCCTGCGTACAGATTCTAATATTCGTACCAAGTCAGGCTTATTACTGGCACTGAGTACATCATATGGATTTTCAATTAAACCCATTAGTAATTTTTTTTGTGGCTTATCCATAGATGAAACATAAACATATTTGTTCAGTGGTCTTGAAATTTTAGAAAATTGTAGTTCCACTTCGGTTTTAATTTTATTTCTTAAAGAAAACAAGGAATTGATTTTTTCTTTTATTTCTAAAAACTCTGAGTATTCGTTACTATCTTTTAGGTTTTTAATATCTTCGATGTTATTCTTAATTGTATTATAAAGATCCTTAGCAGTCTTTTCAGATTGTTTTTTGCGTTCGCGTAAGGTGATTATTGATTTTTGTGATTGGTTATATTTACCCAAGTTTTCAAAAATTTGTTCTACATTGTTTTCAAATTCAGAAAAATTCTTAACTAATGTATTAATTTCTTCATTTTCATCTGTTATTACTTTAAGATCATTCTTCAGCTTGTTTGCATATTTTTTTGCAAAATGGTGAATGATACGAGATTGCCTTCCCAAAGCGTCTCCTATTTTCTTAAGTGATCTGGTAGAAGTTATGTTAAAAGTTTTGATGTCTTCAAATGAGTTTATCTCCGGAATTACTACAGCGGTTTCTTTTTTTATAACTGATATCACTTCGTTTTTTCCACGCTTTACTATTCTCATTAAATGAGGATCCATATCATCCAGATTCAGATTATCATCTTCAAGATCAGTAGCAATATTGAGAATTGCTTTACAATTTGAACTGATTTTATTTCTAAATGTCTTAACTTCAGCTATTATTGTTTTTAATCTAATTGAACGTATTTCCCTGATAACATCAGACATGTTTGTAAGAGTGATTTGTTTTATCTCAGGTGCAATATCAGCTTCACGTTGTTTTGGTTTTTTATTTCCCCATCCAAATACCATAGTTTAATGTAAAATCACAATTTTAAATATGTTAGAGTAGAATAGCCTAAAATATTCAAGATGATTCGTTAGCATGTGAGCGATATTCGCTTTATTTTTATTGGCACGGGTTTGATATTTGCAGGAATCATAGTATTATCAGTTTTCGGTTCACATTTTGTTGAAATAACCATACAAGCTGAATTTGTTGACTGTTATGAATACCATGAAGATGCCCCGCCAACCAGAATTAATTGTGAAATTGCATTTTATGATAAGATGATCTTTTTTTCATTTGTTATTGTGTTAATTGTCTGTGGAATTGCAGCAATGATAAAAGGAATGAGAGGTACGTGGGACCAAGATGTCAAACCAGAAGACGCGGTAGGACCAGGGAGCTCTTTTGATGCACGGGATGGACCTGAGGATTCTGATAAGAATGATTAATTATTTTTTAAATTTTAATTTCAAAAATATCTTCTTTTGAGACGCCAGCCCAAACTCCTATCATTCCTGTTGGTTCTGCTTGCTCAACTTTTGTTATTTTCTGAATTTTAATGTGATCTGGATTAGGAGGCATCCACAACATCGCCATATACTCATCTACATCCCCTGCCTTTTTTGGATCAGCCATGACAATTTTGTCTTTTGAAAAGCCATTAGAAACTAATGCATCTGTTGATTTTTCTACCAAATCAGAACGGCCATGTGTAAAAAGATAAACATTTTTTGTATTGTCTATGTCTGCCATATCTGGATTAGTGTTATAGTCCTTTTTTATGTTATGCGCTGGGAGAGTGACTGCTTTGATTGGGCATAAACCTAGATCGGGTTTTTCTGAAACAGGTTGAAATGTAATCGAATTAAAGGAAATAATTTCAAAGCTAACTGAGCCCAAAAATTTTGTGGCATCTTTTTAATTTTATTACTGGTAGATATCGATAATCATGCTGAAAAGAATCAGTAAAAATTGAATCTTTATCATTTTGTAGCGAATACTGCAAAAACGGTTTTGTTGGTTCTTTATCAAGCTTAACGTAATTGAAAAAATACACTACATCATCAAAATCAATTGAAGTGATATATCCAATCACCCACTTTTTTTTATGTGGAAAAAGAAAAAGAGTCATATCAGGCTCATCAGGTAATTCAGGATCATAGGTTAACCTTGCAAGGCTATCCAAGTCTGCAATCTCAATTGGTATGAATTTGTCTTTGATCCGTTTTGGATTTATAGTAAAATTTGAAGGAATAGACACGAGATTAATTATAGGGGCGTATTTGGCATAAGCCTTAGTTGAATTTATTATTGAAAAACGCTCTTTGCCTTTCTCTTCATAGTAAGAGATGTATTTTCCAGTTTTAGGTGTAGGAACATAAAAAGAGAATAACGAATTTGAAAGGATTCGCCTACTTGACAAAACAAGCTTTCCATTCAATTTGGAAGAATAAACTCTCAGAGGGTATTCTCGGAATGCACAAACATATCTTACAAAATCCGAAAAAGATGCTGTCTCCACAAAATGAATTTCAGGCATTCATATAGAGTATACAGTTATTTAATTAAAAGTTAAGGAATATACTTGAGATATAAGCACTCGAAAGCGGAATCTGTCTGTTCTACGAGTTAATATTTAGATTGTTTTTTATGGTTTGCCATCAGAGTGATAATGATAGCAAATGCAGAGAGCGTTCGTCCTGATAAACTGTGATTTAGGTTCAGAAGCTAGTCTGATAAAGGAACTTAATCAATTGGA
>JAYGCB010000039.1:0-3416 GCA_046583565.1 Candidatus Nitrosopelagicus sp.
CAGCCCCCGCTCCGGATCCACATCCTTCGGTAGCGCATTACCATGTCTTACAAGGAACAATCTCATACTAGTACATTGTCAATCTTTAAAATCTGTTTGGTTAATAATTATTGAAACTATTTGTGTTTGATTGGTCGATGAATTTAAATAACTGTTCACTGTATCCCATGTTTATCGTGAATTCTTAGTGATATTGCTTATTTAATCTGTAAATAGGATATAAATTTAATTGTAAGATGCATTTTTACTTGATACTTATCATTTTTTGGTGTGTTTGTCAAGAGAAGGGCTTGTAAGATTGATTAGATATATATATAATCAAATGTATTTTTTACAAGAATTAGGGATTTTACTTGGAGGGTGCCTGGCTGTGAAGAATTAGTGGGGGCAAAATTTCTACTCAAACATGCTCCACTTTAGCTCCACTTCTTAATTAGTAGTGTGGTGGAGGTGGCGTCCACCACTTGTGCTGATATCATTGAAGAATATTCTTTAGAGGAGAAAAATACCAACAAATGATCGTCTTAGGATTAATTTAACAAATAATCTATTTTCTTTCTTTATGATTAAATATATATAAATTCAATAAGAAATCCATTTTCCCTCTCGCATGCGTGCGTTAGTGTGCGTGAACTTCATCATATGCACAGTACCCCCACTAATTCTTCACAAGTTAGACAACCAACACAATCATATTCTAAATTGATAAAAAGAAATATGTTAATTCTTTTATTGTATCTAATGGTTTTTCTTCAGGAATAAAATGACCTGAGTCTATTGAACGACCTGCAACCTTATATGAACAATATTGTTACCATATTTCCTTTCTTCAAAATGCGTATGTTATCTACTAAAATTTCTCGCTGGTATTCACCCAATTTTTTTGGTAGCAATAACTTGACAAATTCTTTCGTTTGGAAGAAACGCAAACATTTTGGTATGCGCTTCAGCCAAAGAATGTACCTCATTTCGCTTTTTTGGGTCTGCCTTTAGTTGAACATGCATTTGACATTTCCCCCACATTAACGGCAGAGTATATAGTACCAACGATAGAACGCTACTTGATTTTGCTTCACAAAAACCACATGAACCAGCCAGGAGGAAAATGAAACCATCTGAAAAACAAGCACTAGCAACTACGTCTGCAGCTGAATCTCTGGTTCTTCAGGAGGAAGAAAATGGCGTTGCTACCCTAACGCTGAATCGTCCAAAACAATTCAATGCTTTATCTGAAGCAATGTTGGCCGCACTACAGGAAAAGTTGGAGGCCATTGCAGAAAATGAAGCAGTAAGACTCGTAATTTTGCAGGGTGCAGGGAAGGTTTTTTGTGCAGGACATGATTTGAAGGAAATGATTGCTACGCGAAAAGAGACATATTATCAAACGCTCTTCAAGCAATGCAGTAAGATGATGATAACGCTCAATCAAATGCCTCAGCCTGTCATTGCCCGTATCCACGGGATTGCAACTGCGGCAGGGTGCCAATTGGTTGCCGCATGTGATTTGGCGGTTGCGGCGGATGATGCGCGCTTTGCGACATCCGGAATCAACGTTGGCTTATTTTGCTCAACACCTGCTGTTCCTGTGAGCCGGAATATCCCGAGAAAACAGGCGATGGAATTACTGCTAACTGGAGAGTTCATCGACTCGCAAACTGCTCTGCGCTGGGGCTTGATTAATCGGACGTCTCCTTTGGAGAAGCTGGATGAGGAAATTAAAAAACTGGCAGATTCCATTCTTGCCAAATCCTCCGTGGCTGTTTCCACAGGCAAGAAAATGTTCTACAAACAAATCGAACTAAACATAAAAGATGCATACGCCTTTGCCGGTGAAATCATGGCTTGCAACATGATGGCAGAAGACGTGACTGAGGGCGTTGACGCTTTCATCAACAAAAGACAGATGGAGGACCACTAAATTTATCTTATGTGGACCGATGGGCTATTTGGCTCTTTTTTTCTTTCTCATTTTTTGAACAAACTGAAACCGTTCGTTGAGGTAGACTGTCTGTTCCTTGACGGCTTCAGTAGCCGAAGTCTCGTCCCGTTGCTTTAAGGCGTCAACCATCTTCTGATGCTGACTGATAACAACTTTACGATCTCGTACACGAAAGACCACCATGTTTTCTATCGGCTGAAGAGCTTCTATTACTGAAAACATGATGAATTGCAGTACAGAATTATGGGTTGCATCAGCAAGGATTCGATGGAATCGGACATCGGAATCACAAAACTCTGTATCCGAAATAGATTGGTTTTTTTGTATCAGAAGTTCTTTCTCAAGCATATTTAATTCTGCTTCATCACGACGTTCCACAGCATGCTGAACGCAAAGCAACTCAAGGCCTCTACGTGCTTCAAGGATCTCAGGAATGGAAAACTCACCCAGGCTGACCAAAAGTGATGTTGATGTACTGAGGTTCGAACTGGCATCTACAATACTCGGTCGATTGACGAAGGTGCCTCCACTAGGTCCACGTCTGGAACGGATCAGACTCTGGGCAGCTAGTCTTTTCAAAGCTTCACGTATCGTTGGTCTTGAAACCTGAAATTGACTCGCAAGCACTTCTTCAGTGGGCAATTGATCATCTGCTTTAAGCGTCCCATCTGTGATGGATTCCAGAATCCTTTCGGATATCTGTTTGGCCAGGCTGACATTGACAACCGGTTCGAAGTTAAGTTTTGTGTTTTCCATTTTTTCCCCCAGAAAATGTAGTTAATTGATTCGGTGAATCATAATTAAAAGTCGTTGGCCAAAAAATTTAGCCTGTCCAAAAAAATATTATATATTTATTTGCTTGACAAATATTATAATAAAGAATTTAGTATAACTTGCAATAAAAAATTTGTAAATCTGCAACCGTATAAACTTGTCCATTATTAAAGTATTAAGGAAGCTGATGAATACATTGAATGAAAGATCTGAAATTAAAGAAGATTATGAGTTAGGGGAACGTCCTCCACTGGGAACTATTGAACCATAAAATATTATTATATGATAATTTGCTTGACAAATATTATAATAACAATCATTATCGTATTAAAAAATAAATCTTGCAAATCCATTATCGTATTTTTTTCTTTTGTTAAATAATTAATATATAAGGAAGTTGTTGATGAATACAATAAATGAAAGATCTGAAATTAAAGAAGATTATGAGTTAGGGGAACGTCCTCCACTGGGAGCTATACCTGAAAAGATGCATGCATTTTGTGTCAGGCAGGAACGTTTTGGTGAGCCCAAAGATGCCTGGAAACGGGAAATCATTCCTGTCCCTGAAATTGGTGCCAAAGATGTGCTTATCTACACCATGGCCACAGGAATTAACTATAATAATGTCTGGGCCGGACTTGGTTCCCCAGTTGATGTAATAGCTGATCGCCAGAAAAAAGGGGAGCCAGAAGATTTTCATGCA
>JAYGCB010000036.1:0-2866 GCA_046583565.1 Candidatus Nitrosopelagicus sp.
ACGATGGTCCCCAAACTTCAGAGTTATTTAGGTACCAATCAACATGAAGGAAATATGATGTGGGCTGTTTCATCAGTGGTTTCTGCAACAGCACCTTTATTTATGGTTGTTATGTTTTTTCAAAAACAAATTATAAGTGGAATGACTACTGGAGCAGTTAAAGGGTAAATAGAATGATATTAGAAAATAAACAATTATATAAATCCTATCTTAGAGAGTTTTCTTACCCAAATGAAACTAATTACAAAAATGCAGTACGTAATTTTTTTTCTGAAGAAGCATCAATAAATGTTGTTCATCCAATTAATAAAATTCAAGGTTCGCAAGGTTATATAGATAAGGTTTTAAAACCAATGATGAAAGCATTTGAAGGGCTTTATCGAAGTGACTATATAGTTATAGGTGGAAATTATGAGGGCAATGATTGGATTACATCTACAGGTTATTTTGCTGGAAAAATGATTAATGATTGGTTGGGGATGAGAGCAAATAATAGACTTGTTTACATACGATTTGGTGAGTTTCATCGGATGCAGAATAACAAATGTGTTGAGTCTTATATCTTTTATGACTTACCAGAATTGATGATGGAGCTTGGAATATGGCCACTATCTCCTAGTCCCGGTTATTCAGGTCACATACCTGGACCTGCAACGCATGATGGTTTAGTTTATGGAGAAAGTGATCCGATTGAATCAAGCAAAACGCTTACAATTGTAGAAAAAATGCTATCAAAATTAAATACTCCAAACAAAGAGTGGTATTCTTATTGGCACGAAAACATGTTATGGTACGGCCCAGCTGGATTTGGATCTTATATTGGGATCAAAAATTTTGAAAATTTTCAGGTACCATTTGAATCTTGTTTTCAAGGATGGACGGTAGAGTTATCTGATAATAATACTATTATAAAAGATTTTATTCGTGTAGCAGATGGCAATTATGCCACCAATGGTGGTTGGTTGTCAGTAAACGGTAAACATGTAAAGCGTTTTCTTGATCAAGAACCTACAAATAAAGATGTTTCTATGCGTGTATGCGATTGGTGGCGTCGTGAAGGAAATTTATTAGTAGAAAATTGGGTGTTTGTTGATGTTCCAGATCTTTTGTTACAAATTGACTACGATTTATTTGCTAAATTGAAATAGTAAGTTGGAAAATAATAAAAAAATTTATAAATATTTTTGTGATACATTTTTATACGATGCTCAAAAAAACCATGAAAGTGCAATTAATAAGTTTTTTAAAAAGGATGCAATAATTAATATTGTAGAGCCTATAAATGAAATCAAGGGCTCTGAAGAACTTATAAAAAAGTTTTTTTTACCAATGTTATATGCTTTTCCAGACTTTTATCGACGGACAGATATTCTTTTTGGTGGAATTATTAATGAAGAAGAATGGGTGACAGGCTCTGGTCACTATGTTGGAACATTTGCAAAGGATTGGATGGGAATTCCAGCAAATAATAAGTTAACGTATTTACGATATGGTGAGTTTCATCGAATGCAAAATGGCCAAGCAGTTGAAACTTATTTATTTTTTGATTTAATTGATTTACTTCGCCAAATTGGCAAGTGGCCGTTACTTACTAAAAGTCTTGGTGATGAAAATTTTATTCCTGGTCCAATAACTTCAGATGGGATTATATTAGAAGCGCAAAATTCAGAAGAAACTAAAACCAGCCTTGTGATGGTTGAAGAAATGCTTAGAAATCTTCATACCAAAGAACAATATTGGAGAAAATATTGGCACCCAAATATGATGTGGTATGGTCCATCAGGCTATGGAAGTTATATAGGTGTAGATGGTTTTGCTCGTTTTCAATTACCCTATGAAAGTGTTTTTGATCCCTATCGTAAATCTTCTACAACCATGACTTGTGAAAAAGGATCAAAGCTTGATTTAGCTGTTAAAGGCCATTTTGCGAGATTTGCTGAAGGGAATTTCGTTGCATCAGGCGGTTGGCCTTCACACGGAGGACATTTATGTAAAGAATGGTTAGGAATTGAAGCTAAAGGGCAACAATTTACTTGTCGAATTTCAGATTGGTGGAGAAGAGAAAGGAATAAACTTGTCGAGAATTGGGTTTTCGTTGATCTTGTTGATATGTTAAAGCAGCTTGATTACGATGTTTTCAAAGCAGTGGATATTGAAATATTATTTGAGGATAACTAAATTCTTCAAAATACATAGTTTGTTCAGGAATGAGCAAAATATCAAGTGGGACTCAGTTCTCTCGAAAAAGACCTTTATCATACAAATAAAAATTCATCACACGCTTTGTCACGGTTCTTCTTGAAGCGTCATAACCCAACCAATTTTCATTGACATGAATTGTATTAATGCTATGCCATCCTGATGTCATGAAGTGCTGAACATCTCGTTTACAAAAATTACATATAATTTTTTCTAGACTTCCACAAAGAACTTTATGAAAGTGCCTTGGTTGACAGTTGTAATCGTTTTCAAGCCTTTCGCCATGTAATCATTCTGGTGATGTGGCCCTGTGTCATAACTACTGGCCTGTTCTCATTCCTCTTTGCCTACAATGACTTTGCGGTTACGGCAATGCTTTTAAGCCAGGAGAACCAAACTATGGTACCAAAGATAGCCAGTTTTCTGGGATCAACTCAACAGGAAGGAGAAGTGATGTATGCAGTTGCTGCAGTTGTATCAACAACTTTACCTCTTTTTGTGTCGGTAATGTTCTTCCAGCGTCAGTTAGTCAGCGGTTTGACTGCAGGTGCTGTAAAGGGATGATAAACAATCCTATGATGTTACTAAAATGAATGGATTTGATTCAGAATTTAAGAATTTGAAAGATTTCATTCTTAAAATCACTTATCGTATCTGGGAGGAACGT
>JAYGCB010000027.1:0-3115 GCA_046583565.1 Candidatus Nitrosopelagicus sp.
TCATGGTTTAAATACAGTTCAATTTTGTCTATCAGCATGGGTGGACATATTTGGACACACACGCACTCCTAGGATAGTTTCCCTAGATTATACTGGCACCCAATTTGAAATCTACAACAAAATATCACGAAATTATTCATACTCCTTTCTGTTTGAATCGTTAACAGGTCCTGAAGAACTGGCTGAAACTTCAATCATGGGGTTTGATCCCGAATTTATTGTCAAGGGATATTACGACAAGGTTACAATCCAAAGTAGGGATGGTTCTGTCAGGACAATTTCTACAGCAGATCCACTTAACACAATAAAAGACCTGGTACAGGAAACTAATGATCAATCATATCGTTATCTAGGTGGCGCCGTTGGAATAATCAATTATGACACAATCAGATTATGGGAAAATATTCCAAAACATCATAATGTATCTGAGCCAATAATGGAGTTTGGAATTTATAACGATGGAATACTATTTGATAACAAACAAAGAAAATCTCTATACTTCTATTATGATAAAAGCAGAGTAGATGAGATAAAGAGTTCTGAACCAAAATTTGACAATTTCACTATATCTGACATAAAAAATAATCTGGATCAGGAAAAATTTTCTGAGATTGTAAGCAAGGCAAAAAAATACATCTATGATGGAGATATTTTTCAAGTTGTTTTATCAAGAAAATTTTCATTTGAAGCTAGCGGTGACTATCTTAAAGTATATCAAAAACTTCGTTCGTTGAATCCTTCACCATATCTATACCACCTAAAAATGAATGAAAAAACTGTGATAGGTTCTAGCCCTGAAATGCTTTTACGTGTTACTGATGATCAGGTTGAAACATTTCCTATTGCGGGTACAAGGAAAATTACAACTGATAAAATAAAAAATGAAGAAATGAGACAGGAGTTAATCAATGACGAGAAAGAGTTAGCAGAACATACGATGCTAGTTGATTTGGGTAGAAATGATGTTGGCAGAGTATGTGAATATGGTACTGTACATGTAAAGGAGCTTATGGAAGTAAAAAAATTTAGTCATGTTCAACATATGGTCACACACGTTGTTGGAAAACTTAGTAAAAACTATGATATGTATGACGCCTTTAGGGCTGTATTTCCTGCAGGAACTGTTTCAGGTGCACCAAAAGTGAGGGCAATGGAAATTATTGATGAATTAGAGCCAGAATCTAGAGGTCCATATGCTGGGGCAGTTGGATATTTTTCATTTAATGGATGCTGTGATTTTGCAATTGCCATTAGAAGTATTTTTGTCAATGGAGAATCAGGTTTTGTACAGGCCGGTGCGGGAATTGTATTTGATTCAATTTCAGAGAACGAACTGAAAGAAACTGAGCATAAGGCAAACGCAATGTTAACTGCATTAAAGGAGGCAGCAGAATGAAGTTTCTTATTATTGACAACTATGATTCATTTGTTTACAATATTGCCCAGAGATTAGGTGAGTTAGGGGTTAGTTCGGATGTTATAAGAAATGACAAAATTACAATTGATGAAATAAAGAAAAGAAATTACGATGCAATAATCATTTCACCTGGACCAGGAACACCTGAAGATAAAAGGTATTTTGGAATTTGTAATGATGTTATTCAGAAACTTGGACCAACATTACCAATTTTGGGTGTTTGTCTAGGTCATCAGGGAATTATTGATTGCTTTGGTGGCAAAGTTGTCAATGCGGGAAATGTAAGACACGGCAAAACAAGTCAGATTAAACATTATGGTGATTCACTTTTCAAGGGTGTAAAAAACCCATTTAGGGCAACTCGTTATCATTCACTAGTTGGAGACAAAACAACAATTCCAGATTCACTGAAAATTACTGCAATAGCTGAGGATGACGGAGAAGTTATGGGGGTTACTCATAAAGAATATTTCATCGAGGGCGTACAATTCCATCCAGAATCCATCATGACAGACGAAGGTAAAAAAATCTTGAAAAATTTCATAATGAGGGTTAAAAATGATTAGGGAATTAACGGAATATCTTTCAACCGGAAACAATTTGTCATTTGATGATATGACCAGCGTCATGAATGCTATACTAAGTGGAACGCAAAATGATAAGGAAATTGCGGAATTTTTAAAAAATTTGGCAGAAAAAGGTGAATCTGACGATGAGCTTCTGGCTATGCTAAACAAAATGGAAGAATTTGCTATACATATTTCTCCAAAGTGTCAGGGTAAAGTCATTGATGTATGTGGCACTGGCGGTGATAAACTAAAAACATTCAACATTTCAACTACAGCTTCCTTTGTAATTGCTGGAGCGGGTGGAAATGTTGCTAAACATGGCAACCGTTCAATATCCGGCGTATCAGGAAGTGCAGATATTTTTGAATATTTTGGATTTGATTTGAATTCGGAACCTAGTAAAGTAAATGAAATAATAGAAAAATTTGGTATAGGTTTCATGTTTGCGCAAAAATTTCATCCCGCAATGAAAAATGTTGCAAACGCTAGAAAAGTTGTTGGTGGAAGAACCGCATTTAATCTTCTTGGGCCACTAACTAATCCTGCAATGGTAAAAAACCAGCTCATCGGTGTTTTTTCTGATGAATATCAAGAAAGAATTATAAAAATTTTACAAAGAAAAAATGCAGAAACCATTATGACTGTTAGATCAAACGATGGAATGGATGAGTTGTCAACCACATCCAAGAACAAAATTTGTTTACTAAAAAACAACATCATTACAAAAATGACTATAGACCCTCAAGATGTGGGCTTACAGAGGGGCAACTTGTCTGATATTCAAATAGTGACAAAAGAAGATGCGATAAAATCATTTGTAGATGTGTTGAATGATACTGCAAATAAAACAAAAATTGAGATAACTGCACTAAATGCAGCCGGTGGATTGATTGTATCAGATATTGCTGATAGTTTTGGTGAAGCGGTTGAATTAGCACTAAACACAATTCATAGTGGCAAAGCATTTGATAAACTAAAAAACTTTGTGAAAAATTGTGGTGACATGGAAAAATTAGAAGGGGTTGAAAAATTATAGAAAACATCTTACAAAAATTAGTTGAAAATTCACAAAATGCAATTAATGATGGTATTTATGATATTACTGAAACATTACCTAAATCAGATATTG
>JAYGCB010000034.1:0-10363 GCA_046583565.1 Candidatus Nitrosopelagicus sp.
CCATGACAATTTCCGCAGTTGATGGTACAAGAAAACCAGTACTAGGACATTTTGTCAAAGTGAGTTTATTGTTCAAAAGTGAGTTAGCTATCTCAAGTTCATTTTTTCCCCATTTTGCTTGGAATGCACATGCAATTGTAATTGCGGGATGAACGCCAATAGTAATTGCAACCGGTAAATCCTTTCCCTGATTTTTTGCAAGCATAAATGTTCTATGAAGATCTCTTCCTTCTACCATTCTAATTGTGAATTGATTTTTTCCAATTGGCATTAATCTATGAAAAGAAGTGTTTTGAGATTTTGTTTCCGGGTTTTTTGTGTAAAGTATAGATGATGTGATAAAAGGACCTGATTCATTCTGAAAGTGAGTTACTATTGGAAGAATGGAAATATCCTTGGAACTGTTTTCAAAAAACTTTGCAGTTGCAGAAGTTTTTGGTTTTTTTGCAGAAGAAATTGCCCTGATAATTTTTTGATTAATGTTAGATTTTTTAGAGCCTATTGCCTGTGCAAACCTATCTCTACTTCCTACCAGGTTTGAAACCAGTTTGAACTTGCTTCCCTTGATATTTTCAAACAAGGCGGCCTTTGACCCGTCAAGCTTTGCAGTTACTGCTGCTACCTCATATTTTGTAGAAACTTTCTTCTTTACTATGACTAAGTCATTGGATTTTTTTATTTGTTGTAAAAAACTTCGCATGTCAACCGTCATTTCTCAATAATCTCCTTTATCTTGGACATTAGAGCATTAGCAATTTTACTATCTAGTTCCTGTGGAATAAAGGCAGAGATGATATTGATGCCCTTTATGATCGAAGATATTCGTTCAGATATTAATTTCAAAAAAAGGGATTCAGATCTTGCTGGAATGATCGTACTACTAACTGGTATAGAATCTGTTCCGATTGATGCCAATACTCCGCCAATCTTGTCTTGGTGTTCAGTTATAGAAACAAAACTACCGTTATCAAACCGTAATACTTGAATCGTAAAATTTCGGTTATCAACATCAATAACTACCTTAGAATAACGTGATTCTATTGCCAATAGGCTTACGAATGATTTTAAGTCTTTATTGCTATCGATTCCTTTTCAGCGTCTTCCTGAACACGTGCGCGCAGTTTTGCTTTGTATTTCAAGTTTCGTGGTTTGGTTCTAAGTCTGTATCCACAGCATGGACACCACAAACCTTCCCATTTAATGAAAATCTCACAAATCTGACACCTTCGTTGACCAGAAGCATATCTTCCAGTTCCTACAGGTTTTTGTGCCTTGTATCTTGTGCAAATTCCTTTACATGTCATTTTTACTACATATATTATAGAATGTTTAATTATTTAAGCATATATCCGTAAAAAATTACATTTTTATCGAAATTTTTTGAAAAAATTTTAATGATTTATATTAACTTGCTAAGTAATTTCAAAAAAATGCTTAAAAACTATATAAATATAGGTGATTTTCCAAATAGTTAAAAACCATATTAATAAACGAGTTTTTCAGAAATTTTCTTAGAAATTACAATAAAAATTTGTATTTCAGCCAATTCTTGATAGCGGTAATATGAAAAGTCTATGACCCTCACGTCGTGAAATGTATTTTGCGGACAGCATGTCTCGCTTTCCACGTTGATTATGGTTTTTAATTTTAACAGTTGTTTTACTTTCATTAACAAATTCTAATTCAAAATCTGAACAGTACTTTAAGTTTAGTAAATTGATAATTTTTTTTGCTAATTTCATATTACCGTTTCCTATTTTCACAATCTTCTTTTTTGCATGCAGTCCAGCAAGAATTCTTACCAAATGAAATATCAAATCTTCTTCAGATGTATGAAGTGAATTCTCAATTTCTCTTCCATAATAATAAATTGATAAACCAATTCGTTTTCCAGGATCTATACCAATCAAAAGTTCGTCTGAATAATGAACAGTATCTAGTTTTTGCATTATCAAACCTTTGATCACCGTGGGTTCCAAGTCAAGAATGTCTTCATACAAGGCTTGGATTTTGATATCTTTTGGTGTCTCAGATGAAGTCATCAGAACTAGGTCCCCATTATAATTAGAAATTTGTTCAGGAAGTAATGAATCATAGTCAAGTTTGAGGGTTTTTAATATTTGAGAAAACGCAAAATAGGCCCTTCCAGATGTGGTGGCAATTCCAATATGAATATGTTTTAATGAATCGATAAATTTCAATGGATTGAATGAGAATTTATGGTTTATGCTTTTTAACTGCTGGTTAGCTTTAGTATCGCTTGGGCAATATCACCCTTGCTTTCAGCTAAGGCATCTTTAGCTTGTTCTTCATTACAACTAGCCTGTTGACATACCAATATTATATCATCTTCGGAAAAAATTGGTACTTCCAGTTCTTTTTCCTCAAAGCTTTCTGCGATTACTTGAAATATTGAATTTTCCTTTGACTTCATCTCAGTAACAGATGGTTTTGGAATGATAATCTCTTTTTTATCGGTTTTAATTATTACTTCCTGAACATTTGGGATTTCCTCCATGTCAAGACCCATCTTATCCATCATTCTTCGCATCTGACGGTTGCCGCCGCGCATCATGCTGATCTGTCACTCCAGCTGACTTTTTAAACTATCTCTGACTTTGACGGCAACTCCAATAGTTTGTCCCCTCATCATCTTAGAAGATAAGACTGCCTTTCCTACAGCAATTACTTTGTTTCTGTATAGAACTGGAACTTCGCCCTGAATTCTAATATTTTTCCCACACCAAACTAGATGACCACAAAAGACGGATCGACCATCTTCTACAAACGGCTTGGAGTCCTTATCTATCTCAACACAGTTTTCTCTGAATTTTTTACTTTTCATAAGAATTTGTGCAAAATATGGTGAAATAGCCAGTCCACCGTCAATTTTCAATGTACAAAGAAGTTTCTGTTTATGGTATACTTGACGAATTCGTCCAGTTCTCTTTGAAAAGAAAATCTCAATATTCTTTGGGAGATGTTTTGAAACTCCCTGCCCAAATAATGCATCAATACTATGCCTAAGCTTTACAATAGGATCCATCAAAAACAGATACCTGATATCTAAATATTAGTTTAAATTTTGTATAGAAATCAAATAATCTATATAGACAGATAAGATGAATATAGTTATGGCAAATAGTGAGGAAACTCGGAAAATCCAGTTTACGGGCAAATCTACTTACATTATTTCTCTTCCAAAACAATGGGTTAATGAACTGGGTCTAAAACAGGGTGATCAGGTATCAGTTGAACGAAGTGGAACTACAAGTTTGCAAATAATGCCGCTTCGTACGAGAAAAAAAGAAGAATCTGAAGTTGCTACAATAGAAATTGAGCCGGAGGAGGATAAGTCTTCTGTCGTAAGAAAGCTTGTGTCACTATACTTTTTTCGTTTTAAGATAATCAATATTAAACCAAAGATAGGAAGAATCACACCATCACAAAGAGTTGGGATTAGAGATGCTGTAAAGAAAATTTTAATGGGTTCTGAAATTACTGCTGATTCTTCAGATGGCATAACCATTCAAGTTCTAATAAATTTGGTAGAGCTCTCAGTTGATGGTGCTTTCAAAAGGATGATGCTACTAGCTAAATCAATGCAAGATGATGCCCTCATTGCAATAAAAGAAGGAAATGTAGAACTTGCAAAAGAGGTTATCAACAGTGATGATGATGTAGACAGATTTGCATTTTATATTACTAGACAGCTTGTGATTGCAATTGAAAATGACCATATGTTAAAGGAAATGGGATTTCAAAATGCCCGCGATTGCCTTGGCTATAGGGTTATTACAAAAAACATTGAAAGACTAGCAGATCATGCAGTCAGAATATCAAAAGATGTTTTGGATTATAAAAAACCTATCACAGGCAAGTTATTTGATATGATACGAGAAATGAGTGATTTTGCTATATCTGTAATGGATGATGCGTGCTTAGCCTTATTCAAAAAAGACTATGAAGAAGCTGAAAATGCAATTAAAAGGGCAAACGATATAGAAAAATATGAAAAAAAGATAATTGAGGGTCTTAGAATAAACAAGAACGAAGAAGAAGTTTTTAGGATTAGAAGAATTTCTGAAAACGTAAAAAGAATTGCTGAATATGCAAGTGACGTTGGCGAGATTGTCTTAAACATGAATATAGAGAAGATTATCAAAAAACAAAAGGCATAAAATTTTGCGATGAATTCAGCAGTTTTAATAACATATGACCAAGATGATGTAATAAAAGAGGCGCTAGCTCTCTGTGACTCGGCAGGTTACAAAGTTGAGCACATTATAAAACAGGATTTTTTACAGAAACCAAAATTTGGTATAAGCGCTGGAAAAATTCAAGAGCTTAAGGACATTATTGCTGCTGCAAAACCAGATGTCATAATCTTTGATGAGATGTTAAAACCAAGACAGAATTATAACCTAGCTTCAGAGCTCAAAATTGAAATACTTGACAGAGAGGCTTTGATTTTAAAAATATTTGAGAGTAGAGCTGCCAACGCAGAATCAAAGTTTCAGGTAGAATTAGCACAGCTTCGATATGAAATGTCAAGAGCAAAAGAAAAAGTCAAGTTATCAAAAGGTGGTGAACAACCTGGATTTATGGGTCTAGGAACGTTTGAGGTTGATGTATACTATAACGAAATTAAAAAAAGGATGATAAATATAAAATCAAAATTAGTAAAGGTAGGCAAACAACGTAAACTGCACAGAGAAGGCAGAAAGCGTCTTGGTTTTAAAATAATATCACTAGCAGGATATACCTCAGCAGGTAAGACAACATTATTTAATCTTCTAACAGGAGAGCAAAAAGAAGAAAGTGATGAACTTTTTACTACACTTTCAACTACTGTTAGAAGAGTTAAGGTAAATCACGAAGTTGCACTGATTTCAGACACTGTTGGATTTATCACTAAGATCCCCGCATATATGATTGAGGCATTTAATTCGACATTAGAAGAGCTGTTGTATGCAGACATTATACTAGTTATAATTGATGCGAGTGACGGTTTGTACGAGTTACAAAAAAAATTCAAAAGTTGTTATAGAACTTTAATTGAAATTGGTGTAGAGCCGGAGAAGATGATTTACGTTTTAAACAAATCAGAATTACTGACTGATGATGAGGTTTTAGATAGGGTAGATTATCTAATGCTAAAAGAAAATAAAAAATGGATAGCCATTTCTGCTCTTACAGGTAAAAACATGGATGAACTTAAAAAAATAATTGGGAAAATTTTCCAAAATAATAAATTACAAAATAATAAGAGTGTTGGTGTAAAAACGTATGGAAATTGAGGTGCTAAGAATCGGCCAACGAATTGTAAGAGATGATAGAGTTACAACACATGTTGCCCTGGTTGCAAGATCATTTGGTGCTAAACGAATTTACATGAATGAAATAAATCCTGAAATTAATGACACGATTTCCAAGATTAATAAAACCTGGGGTGGAAATTTTGCAATTGAAAATATTACGGAATGGAAAAAAATAATCAGGAAAAAGAAAAAGGAGTCTGTAAAAATTGTTCATCTTACAATGTATGGTCTAAGCATTAACGACGTTGAAAATAAATTACGAAATGAAGATAAAATCTTAATAATAGTTGGGGCTGAGAAGGTTCCATCGGACATTTTTGAGATGGCAGATTATAATGTGGCAATAGGCAATCAACCACATTCGGAAATAAGCGCTCTCGGAGTATTGTTAGATCGAATTCAGTGTGGAAGCCAGTTTGAATCCAAGTTTGAAAATTCAGAAAGAGTGATAATACCTCAGGAACAGGGAAAAAATGTCAGAATGAATAAAACAACTATTAATAATAGAATGTGAGTGTTGACGTCATTGATTGATAAATACGAGGATCCATTTGTAAAAATCTCACAAATGATTGGTGGTGATGAATATCTTAAAGTTGCTAGATCACTGATAAAAGCACAAGATGCAACTGATGAGGAAATTGCAAGCTATACTGGTTTAAGAATAAACATGGTTAGAAAAGTACTCTATGATCTTTTTGGCAAGTCACTAATTACAGGAGTTAGGGTGAAAGATGAGAGAAAAGGTTGGTTTGTCTACCGCTGGCGCTCTAGAAGAGATGAGGTTGAAAATTTTATTGAGAATCAGAAAAAGAAGATTGCTGAGAGACTTCAGCAAAGATTAGATTATGAAAATTCATCGCAGTTTTATCATTGTGGAAATGAAGACTGCGAAAGACTGACATTTGAAAATGCACTTGAAGAGTCTTTCAAATGTCCTTCATGTGGTAAGATCTTGGATCACAAGAAAAATGAGAAGGCAAAAAAGGCATTTGCGAAGAAAATTGATGAAATAAAAAAAGATATGCCATCTTAATTCTCATAGTGTAATACAACCTCGTTTTTCATTCTTGTAACGTTTTTTAGCCTCAATCTTGATGATTTTGCAATAATAGAAAAACCGTTACCATCCACTAATGTTGTAGATGAATTTCCTCCTATAATGTAAGGAGTTATTGTGATTATTGCCTCGTCAACTAGGTTTTCTTTTACAAATGTCCAATTTGTAATTCCGCCTCCCTCAACTAAAAGATTTTTTATCTTTTTTTCTTTGAGAAATTTAAGTAATTTTTTTATGTTTATTTTATTATTTCCACAAACTTTTACCACCACTGGAAATTTTTTTAGTTTTTCTAAGTTTTTTTTCTTTGCCATTTTTGACACTGCGATAATTGTTGGAATTTTTGAACATGTTCTTAAGATTTTGGAGCTTGCACGGATCGTTGCTCTGGAATCAAGAATAACACGAACCGGGTTTTTCCCTTTTATGCCTTGTACAGCTAAAAGTGGGTCATCAATTTCAACGGTATTTTTTCCAACAAGAATTGCATCAAATCTACTTCTGAGTTTATGAACTCTAATTTTGTCTCTTTGTGAGGAGAGTTTTGAATCTCCAGTTCGTGTTGCCAACTTTCCATCCAAACTTATTGCAGCACTCAATATTACACGTGGTCTATAGCTTTCCATGAACTATCTTACCTCCAATCATGACTGCTTTGATCGAGTTTTCGTTTGCCCTATGAACAATGGATGCGTGTGAATTTTGTAAGGGATCAAGATCCAAATTATTCTTTTTGATAAAAACTCCATCTGCTAAGTATCCTTTTTTAATACATCCAATTTTTCTACCTAATAGTTTTCCTGCATTAACAGTGGCCATTTTTAGTATTTTCTTTGGTTCAATGCGTTTTTGATTAATGCCCATGGTTACTTTCCATAAAAAATCCATTTCTCTAAACATATCAGGCGAATTGATCATTATGTTATCAGTTCCAATTGCAACATTACAGTTCATTTTCATCATTTGCACTATATTCGGAATTCCTTCTGCTAAAGACGCATTTGCACGAGGGCAAACAACTATGCCGTTTATTTTTTTAGATACAAGACTTAGATCACTTTTTGATGCATATGTCATATGCACAAGAAAATTTGGCTTTAGTAACATACAACGTTGTGGTTCCGTTTTTTTTGTTATTTGCTTTGATTTCAAATAACTTTGTTTCGTTTCTGCACAGTGAATTGCACGGATTTTTTTTGTTTTAGATAACTGTCTAAGTACGGAATCACTGTTTTCATTTGAACCACTAATTCCTAATCCATCACAATTTTTTAACACTGATTCTAGTTGGTTTAGATATGATTTTGGGATTGGAGTGTTTTTTTTGATATCATTTATTGTCTGATAAAATTCTATTCTACCTAATATCACCACACGAATTGGTATACCAGACAATGCTTTCTGTATAAGTAAGATACCCTCCAAACCACTTTCCCGAAAATCAACAAATGTTGTGATTCCTTTTTTTATCATCGACTTTGCTGACTTTCTCATAAACAAAATCAGTTTTTTTGGTTCTGTTTCTCGTAGAATTTTTTGTTTAATTCCAAACATAGGATGAATTTTGGAATCAGTGCTCTTGTTTAATTCAACGTCTTTTGCAACAGAATCACCAATATGAGTATGAGAGTTAATCAGTCCTGGTATAAGTAGCAGACCTTTACAGTTTACAATTTTATTTTTAGATGGTTTAATTTTTGAAGAAATTTTTTGGAATGTATTGCCAGTGATCTGTACGCTTGTCTTTTCTATAAATTTTAAATCGTTTCCATAGAGTACACTGATGTTTTTTAATATCATGCAATCTCATAAATTTCTGGTTTCTCCTTTCCAGAATCACGAATCTCTCTAATGGTGTCAAGTGATTTTGTTGCAAGTTTTACTGCTTCTCTAGCGGTCTTTCCTGTTCCTATGCCACAATTTAGAACTATACTGAATTCATTTTTTATTATAGTGATAAATTCTTCAACACTTGCCTTGTAATTTGAATTTGCAACAACTATGAAATTATCACCGCCCATAAAAAATGAAAGTGATTTTCTTGTTAAGAAATAGTCAGACATCTTTGCGTATAGTTTGAACATCAAAGAGGAAATTTCATATGGTGATGCTGTTTTTCGCTTTGAAGTTAGGTTATCAACATCTAGATGCATAATTGTAACTTTAGACTTGTTTGCTCCATCTATGAAACCGTAGATGTTGTGCTTATCGTTTAGTTTTGTTTCAGATTTTTTTCCATCATATGCGCATATATTTGCGTCAAACGGTGAATCGCCAAAACCTATTGACATTGATAATTTTAGATCAAATGATGATTCAAGTTTTGTTTGAATTTCTATATGATCCTCTAGCGTAATGCCATTAGTTATTGCAAAAAATTCGTCAGACCTATTTGAAAAAACTAGACCGTTTTTTTGAGAAAATAATTTCTGTATTTGGAGGTATAGCGATGCTTGAAGCATCTGTATTTCATGTTCTCGGTCACTTCCCAATGTCAGAGTCCAAGGTCCATACCCTGTAATCTTGATAATTGTAATCTGAATCATTTTATTTAATCCGCCCCAATTCCTTTGCCGCCTTAGAAACAGCCTCAACTGCCCTTTCGGATACAGGACGAATTCTTGCAAAAGCCTGCCTTTCTGACATTCCTGGACCAGAGATTCCAAGGGAAATTGGTTTTTGATATTTTATTGATAATTTGGAAATTCTTGCCGCAACTACACTTGCAATTAATTCATCATGTTTTGTTTGCCCCTTGATAATGGCACCCAATGTAACAACTGCATCAATGTCATTTTTTTGCAGTAATGTATCAATCACTAATGGCATATCAAAAACGCCAGGAACCTTACATTCGTATTTAACGTTTAGTTTCAATTCCCTAGCCTTTTCAAGCGCAACTTTGTGCATTCTAGACGTTACATTGTCGTTAAATTCAGAAACTACTATTGCAATATTCAAAATTAACGTACCTTTGAAAATTCATAGAGTTCTTTGCCATCAATAAAGGGAATGGCGTTCTCTTTTGCATATTTTTTTGCTTTTGCAACTGATAGTGCAGCATAAGTTTCTGCATCCATCATCTCACAGATAGCAGAAACAGGATGTAACTTTGCTAGCTTTGTTAGGTAAATTGACATCTCCGTATGACCCTTTCTGGAAGAAAGAAGACCGTCTGAAGCAAGCAATAATGGAACGTGACCCGGTGTCTTAAACGAAGAAACAAACTGTTTTTTTGGATTATCTGAATTGCATATGTTTGCCATTTCTTTGATGGTTAAAGCTCTATCACTGTCAGTGATTCCAGTGTATGTATGTTTGTGGTTTACAGATATGGAAAAGGTTGGATGATCCCCATATGGTGCTGTTCCCATTACCATGTTTTTTGAGTCCGAATCAAGATCGTTAGAATTTGCAAGTATATTGTGCATGTATTTGAGTTCTAATTTTTTTGCTAAATCATTTGAAATTGCAAGACAAAGTAAACCGCCTGCATGTTGTCTCATTCTTGCAACATGTTCAGGAGTGATGAATTGCGCTGCAACCATCATGTCAACTTCGCTTTCTCGTCCGTCCGAATCGTAAATCATGACAAATTCGCCTTGTTTTAGAGAAGCAATTGCTGTATCGAATGTCATAATAAAAATTGATTTCAGCGATATTATAAAACTTGCTAAAAATATTACCAAAAAGATGGTAATTACCAATTTTTTGGTAATAGATTGGCTTTATTTTTAATGTATTTTCCTAGAATGTCAGTCTCTATGTTGAGTTTGTCTCCAACTTTTTTTGATTTAAAGTTAGTAATTTTGATTGTATGTGGTATTATGCAAACGGATGCAACATCTTTTTTTGCATCAACTACCGTCAAGCTGATTCCATCAAGTGCAATTGAACCCTTTTTGACAACATATCTTGCTAGTTTTTTTGGAATCTTAAACCAAAACTTTACCTCCTTGGGTTTTTTTTCAATCTTTGTTAT
>JAYGCB010000063.1:0-6336 GCA_046583565.1 Candidatus Nitrosopelagicus sp.
TAATCCACCAACAAAGATTTCAACTAGATAATCATCATCAAAAATGATTGGTTCACCGTAAACTTCTGAAAGCGAGAAAATTGTAGCAGTCAATGTGATAATAAGAAAAATTATGAGACGTTTCAACACATTCAACAACAAATAGAATTATCGTGTTATTATTTTTATAGAAAGATTTGGAAAAATGAAAAAATTCTTACAAAACTTTATATGGTTTCTTGACTAAAAAAATTCAATTTGATTAATTATAAGATGTATTTGATGTTTTTGTTTGCATCGTTGGCTGTAAGTATTGGCTTACAACTAGTTCTACCATTTCCTTATGGTCTTGGTGCTGCATTGGCAATTTTTATTATTTTTCCGCTACTTTTGAGAAAGAGGTATATGGCAAGAATGAGAGGTTCTGGTGGTTCTGGTGGTTCTGGTTTTGGACTTGGCGGGGGAGGATTCTTCGGTCAGGGTCAAGGCACTGGTGTAAAATATGTTTGCCTTACCTGTAATCATAGATTCAAGGGCGGTGATTGTCCTCGGTGTGGTTCTAAGATGAAGCGTGCAGATTTTTAGTAATAGTGATTAAATGCAAGGACTTGCACTCGATGAAATTAGAAAAAAAGTAATTTATCAGAATACTGTTGATATATGGATTGCTGTGTGCCATGAGCAGGATATTGAATGGCATGATACTGAAAAATATAAAAAATTCATCCAATATCTACTAAAAGGCAATCTACAGATGAAAAAATTTCCTCTCTGCATTAAGGAATCTGGAGGAAATTATGAGCGCGGACAAGACAAGACAACCTTTGGTGAAAAGCTTTCAGAATCAAATGATGAAAACAGTGCAGCCTATACTATAAAACTAAATGATAATGCTATGAATGTTATCAGAAAATTTGAATTCTGACTAAAGTTTTTTTAAAGTTGTTGGCATGATTTCACGAATTCTATCTTTTTAGTCTCGGGTTTATGATGGTATCCAGTGCGTTACCAATGAATACGAATGCAAGACCTGTGATGGCAATCATTAGACCAGGTGGGACTATCCACCACCACAATCCTCTAGCTGCAGCACCAAATGTATTTGCATCATGTAATATTTGCCCCCATGTGGGGAAAGTTGGATCACCTAGACCTAGAAAACTGATACCAGCCTCAGTTGTAATTGCTGCAGGCACAGAAATTGCAATGCTTGCAAAAGTGTAGGGTAATAATTGAGGTATTATATGCTTGAAAATTATCTTGGAATCTTTTTGCCCCATAATTTTTGATGCTTCAACGTACTGCCTTGTCTTGATTTGAAGTGCCATGCTTCGTGAAACTTTAGCAACCCCAACCCAGCTAAAGATCATTAGAAAGCCAATAATCAAAAATATACTATTACTAATAGTCACAGCAAGTATGATCAAAAAAGGAAGCGCAGGAAGCGCATAAATGACATCATTAAATCTCATCATGCCCTCATCAGTTTTTTTCCCTTTGTAAGCCGCATAAACTCCATAAATTAGTCCCATCATGACGGAACCTACCGCTACTGATATACCAATAAACAGTGCAAGTGGAGTTCCCCATAAGAGACCAACCATAATATCCCTTCGCAGCTCATCTGTTCCCATAATTCCGAATACTTTTCCACCTAGAATCAGTTTAGAATTAATAATCTTCGTATGTTCATTAACATCGTAAAGATTTACCAAAAACAAGTAATTTCCTTTGAGTATTTTTTCTTCATTACCTGCGAAAATTAAATCCTCATTTGGTATGCCTTCCCTATAGAACCCCATCGCTGCAGATTGTATTTGAATATTTTTCCTAATGGTATCATCAGTTGAAAAAATTCTTTCACTATGTACAATTTTTGTCTCTGAATTTGGTAATGAGGTAGACAAAAGAAGTATTTTAGCCTGATCAGGTCGAACCACATGAATTTGAAGCAATGGCGAACCAGAATACTCTGCAGTAAACTCGTAGATGAAGCCGTTTGGAAAATCATCAGACAAAAATTCTACTTCAAATTGATGAGATGTAACTGATATTTCACCCTCTTTAGATATTGTTGCAGGATTTTCTATTATAACATGTTCAGGTATTTTCTCAGCTACAAAATAATTTACCCATATTGGCATTGCTGTTTTTGGATTTGAAATCCAGTTACTTGGGTTATTCCATTGCTTAAATGTGTCAATGGGAACTGTTACTGCTGTTATTAATGATATCATCACAAGTGTTAACAAAATCCCGATACCAATAAGACCAGTTTTATTTTTAGTAAACTCTTTGATTAGATCTGAGGAAAGTATGTCATTCATTCTGTTTTCACTCTTGGATCAAAATAACCATAAAGTAAATCTGCAACAAAGATACTGATCAAAAATAATACTGTAAGCACGTATGTCGCACCAATAATTACTGGCAAATCCATTACAGTAATAGCTTCAAAATAAAGTCGTCCCATCCCAGGCCAATCAAACACAGCTTCTGTAATTATTGCACCACCTAGTGAACCAGATAAACTTAATGCAAGAATAGTTATAATTGGCGGCGCCGCATTTTTTAAAGCGTGTTTATAAACAATCTTTTTTTTATCTATACCAATAATTTTTTTTGCAGTGATAAAATCTTCCTGCATTGTTCCAACCATAAAATTTCGTACTAGATACGCCCATGAACCAAACCCAATCAACACGATTGTAATCAGTGGCAAAGTCATATGATACAGTAAAGCACCGATGTAACCTGGATCTGTAGATGGTAAAATCGGTGTTGCTCTTGCAGGGAAAAGCTGATACGTAAATGCAAATAAAAAAATCATTAGCATGCCAACCCACCATACAGGGAAGCTACTACTTATGACTGCAAACATTGACGTGATTCGATCAGTCACAGAACCAACTTTGCTCCCTGAAAGTGCACCCAAAAATATTCCGATTATAGATATGATTATTGTGGCTGTAGTGAAAAGCAGAACAGTTCTTGGGATCTTTTCTAAAAGTATGTCACTAACATTCGAAGAACCAGAATCACTTGTAAGAAAAGTGGCATGTCCAAAATCAAGAATTAACAGTTTGTACATAGCAAATCCCATTCTTTGCGGTGAATACCATGGGGTATCAAATCCAAGAGCCTTAGTTCGTTTATCTATTTGTTCCTGAACATATTTTTCAAATTCTTCTACGCTAGAAAAGCTAGCAGCAATTGCTGTATTTTCAGTGATTTCGGTTCTTACTTGGTACACTATTCCTTGTTTTAAAATAATATCCATGTTAGATCCCACCAGTGATATTGTCAGCAGTAATGTTACCAGCAAAACACCAAACATAGTTAGACCTCTTTTAGCTATGTATCTTTTTAGACCCAATATTCCAATTTGGGAAAGTTGCCATATAACTTATTTCTAAAAAAATTAATTCTAAACCTTCTTTAGACTGTATTACAGAACATTTTTGTTATTGGATTTAGAAAAATTCCGCGACGATGTTTTCAAGATTACTTACAAGTTATCTGAAAGACTAACTGATGAACAAATTAAAAAACTGAGTTTTGTTCGGGAGCGACTAGTAGAATTGTATCAGCAGAATTTGGTAAAAATTAACCATTCAGTTCTTGAGATAATCTGTGCCTCAGAGCTCATTAGAGATGGGTATTTAGTGAATGTTGAGGAGCGATTATCTGATATATTGGTATGTGATATTTTTGCCACCAAGGGTGATGGTAGTGTAATAATTGAAATTGAGACTGGTTTTACACCACCAGCACACGCTCTGAACACTGTTGATTATTACGCTGCAAGGATCATGAGTAAGATAGCTAGATATAGTAAACACTGTTCAAAATTTTGCCTAGCTACTCCCGTAGTTGGCTTGCTGCCAATTCCATCAATTTTTCTTATACCACCTTTGGCAAGAAATCCAAATGATGTTAAAAAGAATCAAGCATTTTGTAATAGATTCTATAAGAACCCGCCCATAGAATTTGATAGTATTTTAAATGCACATTTACATTCTATATATCTAATAAACACAGACAAAGTGTTTGCGAAGGAATTAGATCCACCAAATTATGTTGATCTTACTAAAAAATTATTGGATAAAAGCGAGGTTAATTATTAAAAATTTTGTTATTTAACAAAAACTTTTCAAAGAGTAAAACCTAGATTATATACATGATATGCGCTAATTGTGAAAATCATAAACACTACGAATGTATTGATTGCCTAAATGATCATAACACACATCTTTGTGATTGTGACTGTCATCAAACCGTGCATAAACATGATTCATGACAGGTAAAATTAGAGCCAAATGGAAAGTTTTAACCCCCTTATCACTATTTCGTATTTTTAGCTGATCCCGCGTTAAAAATAAGATTCATAAACTACTAAAATGATTTACGAGAAATCACGAATCAACTATGAAAACATTTGGAACACTTGAATATGTATTAGACAAATACTCGGGGACATGGGCTTGGAAAGTTACTGGCGCACGTGCCGTAATGATGGCTTCAAAAATAATACAAGAGACGTGGTATGGCGATGGTCCAAATGAGGCAATTGTTCCAGATAATCCAAATAATATAAAACATCTGAAATGGATTATGGATAGTTACCCATTGGAAATTTTATCAAAATCTATTTGGCAAAGAAAGATTACACCAAAAATTCTAAGCAAACCAATACAAACAAAAACTGAAAAACTCTCAAAAGTTACTCCTGCTAAACAATTTCGTGGTAAGCTGTTAAACTTTCAAAAAGAAGGATTAGATTTTCTTTTGAAATCTACAGGTAATGCACTGCTTGCTGATGAAATGGGTCTTGGCAAAACAGTGCAAACGCTTGCTTATATTGCATCAGAAAAGCAATCATCGCCCACACTTGTAATAGCACCACTTGTCACACTAAATAACTGGCAACGTGAAATTGGAAAGTTCATGAAAAAAAAGAGCAGAAATGGGCGAATTATTGAGGATGGAATTCCAACATCAACAATGATACGCAAAGGAAAACAGGAACCACTTGGTGATTTTGATTTCTATATTATTAATTATGAAATGCTTCGTAAACGATTTAATGATCTGTCTAAACTAAATATTAGAACACTTGTATGTGACGAGGTACAACATTTACGTTCTAAAACCACTCAAAAATATGCGGCAGTTAAAAAGATTGCAGCAATGAAATCGGTAAAATACAGAGTTGGTCTTTCTGGTACACCCATATACAATCGCGGTTCTGAAATATGGCCAATTGTGGACATTTTAAAACCAGGACTTTTAGGAAATTTTAAGGAGTTTTGTGAATATTTTTGCTATCTAGATGAAAAGGGTAAAGCAATTGTTGTTCCAAGTAAGCGTAATGGTTTGCGTCACCTACTGACGGATCATATAATGTTGCGTAGAAAAAAATCTGATGTCTTAAAAGAATTAAAGGCTAAAGTCAGATATACAGAGATAATTGATGCTGATGCAAATTACTATCAAGATGAACTAAATAAAATCTGGAGTAAACTGGAGAACGAACAAAAAACCGCAGAAACTGAGTTTCTCAAGCATGCCTCATATCAAAGAGCAATCCAAAGCGAAAGACAAGCTGCTGGCGTTGCAAAACTTCCCAGTATCATTGAGTTTGTAAAAAATATTATGGAAATTGAAGAAAGTGTAGTAGTTTTCTGCCATCATAAAGCTATTCATAGATTACTTCACGAAAGCTTGCAAGAATTTCACCCAAGCTCAATTATTGGAGGTCAAACAGATAAAGATCGGCAAGCAAACATAGATCGTTTTCAAAACGGTGATACAAAATTAATGATTGCTGGTTTACGTGCCGGCAATCTTGGAATAAATCTTACTCGGGCTAAATATGTAATATTTGGTGAATTGGATTGGAGTCCTGCAATACATCGCCAGGCTGAGGACAGACTACATCGAATAGGTCAAAAAAACACAGTTTTTGCTTACTACCTAATCGGCAATGGAACTCTAGATGAGCATGTTGCTAACATTTTAGTCGATAAAAGCTATGAGATTGATACTATAATGGATGAAGTGCATGAATCATTTGAAAATAAGGAAAAGGCAAAGTTGATTCTTGCACAAATTCACGATAAGGTTCGTTCCAAACAACCATAAGTTGATAATTTTTTAAAAAAAGTGAAATATGTTCCTAAGCTTTACCAATTCGGAACATGTTTGTATTACATTCAGGGCAAGTCCCTTTTGTGGCAGGTCTGCCGTTTTTGAGTGTTACAGCAGTTGCACCTTGTATTTCCCTCTTTGTTCTACATTTTACACAATAGCCTGTTGTCATACAAACATCAAGTATGAACCCATATTAGCGGGAGT
>JAYGCB010000082.1:0-1890 GCA_046583565.1 Candidatus Nitrosopelagicus sp.
GAGGCATCACCTGGACCTTACGATTGTAAATTCATTTTTGATGAGCTGAAAAATATCATGGAGGAGGGAAAAACTGGGAAAACATGAGACGTTAGAAAAAATTCTTGTTCTTGGTAGTGGGGCTATTAAAATCGGAGAAGCGGGCGAAAGTCGATAAAACGACCGTCAATTCGACTACTCCGGAAGCCAATGCCTCAAAGCAATCCACGAGGATGGACTCAAGAGTATTCTAATTAATCCAAATATTGCGACAATTCAAACTGACACTAGGTTTGCTGATCAGGTCTATCTTTTGCCAATCACTCCACAGTATGTGGAATCAATTATTGAAAAAGAAAGACCTGATGGTATTATGTTAAGCTATGGTGGTCAGACTGCGCTAAACTGTGGTGTAAAAATCGATGAATCTGGAATACTAAAAAAATATGGCGTTTCAGTTTTGGGCACTCAAATCCCAGGAATTATGGCAGCAGAAGACAGACAGAAGTTCAAGGACTCGATGATTAAATGTAATGTACCAATTTTAAAAAGTAAAACAGTTCGTACATTTGATGAAGCAAAAAAAGTTGCAAAAGATTTGGGATATCCTGTAATCGTAAGAGTAGCATACACACTTGGTGGTAAGGGTGGTGGTGTCGCATTTAATGAGATAGAATTACATGAAATTGCTGGTCGTGGTCTCGCAGCAAGTCTTGTTGGGCAAATACTAATTGAAGAATATGTTGGTGATTGGAAGCAAATCGAGTATGAAGTTATGCAAGACTATTCAAAAAATAACGTAATAGTGTGTAATATGGAAAATGTACTTTCAATGAGGGTTCATACTGGCGATAACATAGTTGTTGCACCATCTCAAACATTAGATAACCATGAATATCATATGTTAAGATCTGCAGCACTACAAGCAACAAAACAAGTCGGAATTGTAGGAGAATGCAACATTCAGTTTGCATTGGATCAATCTTCTGATGAATATGCGGCTATTGAGATTAATCCTAGACTCTCACGTTCTTCTGCCCTAGCAAGTAAGGCTACTGGATATCCATTAGCATACATGTCTGCAAAGATAGGACTTGGCTATTCATTACCAGAATTAGTTAATACTATTACGAAAAAAACTACTGCCTGTTTTGAACCAGCGTTGGACTATATAGTATGCAAACATCCAAGATGGGATTTTACAAAATTTGAACTTGCTAATAGGAGTCTAGGTCCTACGATGAAATCTGTTGGCGAAGTAATGGCGATTGGGAGAAACTTCGAAGAAGTACTGCAAAAATCAATTAGGATGCTTGATATCGGAAAGGATGGGCTTGTCTTAAGCCGGCAAAATGGTGAATCGCTTGATGATGAACAAATTGAGGAGCACCTCCAAACACCTGATGATAATATATTATATCATGTTGTAGCCGCACTTCATAAAGGCATATCAATTGAAAAAATTTATCAGTTATCAGCCATTGATCCATGGTTCTTAAAGAAAATTAATAATATTGTTGAAGTAGAAAGGAGATTAAAATCATCAACGCTGGATCATAAACTTTTATCTGATGCAAAAAAATTTGGATTCTCTGATAGGCAGATTGGTCAGGCTGTTAATAAAGAGGAACTAGAAGTAAGAAAAATTAGAAAAGATCTTGGTGTTATACCAGTAGTTAAGCAAATTGATACACTAGCAGCAGAATGGCCAGCTGAAACTAACTATCTCTATCTTACTTATGGTGGAACAGATAATGATATTTCTATTGCAAGTGCAGATAGCGGAATTATAGTTCTTGGTGCGGGTCCTTACCGAATTGGAAGCAGTGTAGAATTTGACTGGGGAACTGTGAATATGGTTTGGGGTCTTCAGGATGGTGGCCAAAAAAATGTTATTGTAGTAAATTGTAA
>JAYGCB010000078.1:0-12433 GCA_046583565.1 Candidatus Nitrosopelagicus sp.
GGCCAGTCCGGATATACCGGTCTCTCATAGCAATGGCTTACCTGCGGGAAAGCGCCAAGCTTGTTTCCAACTTCGGTGATTCGCTGTTCCGGAACTTTCCAGACAATCATGCCGTTGGCAGTAAACCCGGCTTCCCTGTGACGGAGAATCGCTGCATACCTTCTCATAACTCCAATCTCTTCGTAATGGTGCAGCTTTTCAAAAACTTGGTCCTCGGTCATTCCCAAACTTTCGGCAGCCTTTTGGAAAGGTCTGTCAACTATTTCCATATCTTTCTGCAACTCCCTGATGAACTCCTTGTCTTCCTCGGTTGCGACAAACTTAACATCGATAACTTTTTTCTTTTCCTCGGATGGCTTTACCTCGTGCTTTTTGTCATCAACCATATCCAACTTTACTCCAATCTTGAATAGCTGCAATGTAGGAAGCATTCTTGTCTTTTTGATTCCGTCCAGCTTTGAAAATTTCTCTACCTCCTTTTTCAAGTCGGAGCCAGGAGGTACAGCCAACGTAAACCAGAGATTGAACTCATGTTCCCTTTCATAGTTGTGGCTTACGCCAGGATGCTTGTTGATTTGGTGCGCAACGTGTTCCAGCTTGTCAGGTTCAATCTCCATTGCAACCAGTGAGCTGGTGTAACCCAATTTTCTTGTGTCAAAAATTGCGCTAAGCTGTCGCAATACACCCTTTCTCTTAAGCTGAATCAGTCTTTTCTTTACTTCATCAGATGAAATTTCAAATTTCTTTGCAATTTCATCAAATGGTTTAGCGACCAATGGAAATGTCCACTGTATCTCGTTTAGAATTTCAGTGTCGAGTTTATCCATATTAGACAATACTCCAGATCTTTAGTGTCAATTAAAAAATGTAGCTGGCTTTCTCGAATCTATAAATATCATCCATGTTGTGCCTGATTGTTGATTGTCGATCTCCACCTAAAGGGAAACCTTGTCATTGTAGTAGGTTCTGGAAATGAAGGCGTAAAAAAAGTCAATTCGCTTTTGACACAGGACTGTGAAATTCTTGTAATAGGCAATAAATCAAATTCTCAAATCGAGAGATATGCCAAGCAGGGTAAAATTCGGTTTAAAAAAATCAAATTAAAAGATGCAAGCTTTCTTTCAAAATACAAACCGTATCTGGTCATGGCTACTACCTCTGACAGAACGCTGAACAGAAAAATTGTTGAAAAGGCAAGGACGATGAAATCCTACGCCTATGCATCAGACGATCCCGAGATTAGCGACTTTTCCCATCCTTCCGTGATCAACATCGCAGATACTGTACAGGTTGGAATATCAACAGGTGGAAGCAGTCCTGCTATGGCAAGAAAGATCAAACTAAAGGCAGAATCTCTTTTCAAAAAAAACATCTCAAGCGAGGATATCTATCAAATCAAACTGCAGAAATTCGCAAGATCTGAAGTGAAACAAGTGCTTTCAACCCAGTTAGATCGCAAAAAATTCCTGTACGCAGTAATGAATGATAAGCATGTAAAAGAATTATTAAAAGAAGGAAAATACAAAATGTCACAGGCATGGGTAAAAAAAATGCTGAAGAAATGGTCATGAAACAAAATATAATCAACGCTAGAGTAACTTTTAGGAAATCACCAATCCATATTTTAGAGAGATTTGCCTTCAAAGATCTGTCTGATGCATGTTTAACCTTTAAGAAATATTCTAGCGTTTCTGAATGTGTAATAATTCAGACATGTAATAGGATTGAATTGTTTGTTGCATCAGATAATCATAACGTTGAAAAAATCAAAAGTACTTGGGCATCACTTACAGGACTGGAAGAGAATGCGTTTAGAGATACTCTTGAAGTGTGTGAGAATAAGGACGCATATGAGCATCTGTTAAAACTTACATCTGGCTTGGAATCATTGGTTGTTGGAGAAGAACAAATTATTGGACAGGTTAAAGAATCAATTTCAGTAGCAAGACAGTCAAAAGCATCTGGCAAAAGACTGAACAAATTGTTTGATAGATCTATAAGGATTGGAACACGTATCAGAAATTCTACTGGGATTGGTAGAGGAAGTATATCACTTGGCTCTATGGCAGTTAAACTTGCAGAGGAAAATGTTGATGACATTAAATCAAAACACGTGTTGCTTATCGGTACTGGTGAAGCTGCAACAATGGTTGCCAAATCTCTCAAGAAAAGAGGTTATGCATTCAATGTTACCAGTAGGACTCTAGAACGATCCACTGGATTTTCTCAAACGTTGGGTGGAAAGCCCATAAAATTTGAGGATGTCCTGTCAGGGTTCAACAATTATGAAGTAATCTTTGTTGCCACCACAGCACCATACTTCTTGGTTTCATTTGACAGGATGAAAAATGGTATGAAAAATAAAAAATCTGGAACGATGATACTGGATCTGTCAAATCCCAGAACTGTGGATGAAAAAGTAGCCACGATTCCTGGTATTAAATTAATGAATATTGATCAAATTGCTGAAATGATAGACAAGAACATGAAAAACAGGAGGGGAAAAATTTCCGCTGTGGAAAATATAATTAGTGAAGAAGTTCCAATCATTGAGGCTACAATGAAACGGCTTGACGCAGAACCTTTGGTTAAGGATGTATTTACCAATGCAGACTCTTTGAGAATTAAGGAGTTACAGAAAGCGCTCCAAATGCTAGGCGAGTCAGACAAAAAGAGAATTAAAATTATTGAAGACTTGACAAAAGCTGTTGTTGAAAGCATAGTTTCCATACCTATGAATAATTTAAGAAAGGCATCTGAACAAGGCAATCCAGAATTGCTCGAAATAGCAAGTAAATTATTTAATTATAGGAAAAACGAATAGCTACACAGTAATCTAAGATTATATTACTTGTTATCAGATTTTTACTATGACGCAGTTCCCCTCAAAAAGATTGAGGCGGTTAAGAATCAATGAAAATATAAGAAATCTGGTTCAAGAGGTCAGACTATCTACAAATGATTTGGTCTGTCCAATTTTTGTAGAAGAGGGATTAGAAAAAAAGAAGCAGGTAGATTCGATGCCAGATATTTCAAGGTTGCCTTTATCAGAAGTTTCAAATGAAGTACAAACCATTTCTAATTTAAAAATTCCAGCTGTAATGTTGTTTGGCATTCCTTCACAAAAGGATGAAAAGGGAACATCTGCATTTGATGAAGATGGTATTGTGCAAAGAGCAATTTCAGAAATAAAAAATAATTTTGGCGATAAAATTGTGATTATGGCTGATGTTTGCTTATGCCAATATACCAGTTCAGGTCACTGCGGAATAATTAATGACAAAAAGATAGACAATGATTTGAGCATTGAAACTTTAACCAAGATAGCTGTTAGCCAAGCAAAGGTAGGAGTTGACGTGGTTTCACCGTCAGCAATGATGGACGGTCAGGTTTCTGCTATAAGAAATGGATTGGATGGCGCTGGTTTTAAAGATGTAATCATAATGTCACATTCAGCAAAACACAGTTCCTCATTTTATTCGCCATTTAGAGATGCAGCTGAATGTGCACCGCAATTTGGTGATAGGAAAACATACCAAGTCCCATTTACAAACCCACATGAAGCCATGAGAGAAGTTGAGGCAGATGTTGAAGAAGGTGTAGATATAGTGATGATAAAACCTGCACTGTCTTATCTTGATTTAATTGCGGAAGCTAAGAAAAAGTTCAATATTCCAGTTTCAGCATACAGCGTTTCGGGAGAATATGCGATGGTAAAGGCTGCAGCTAATCAAGGCTGGATCAAGGAAGATCAAATAATAAATGAGATATTATATTCTATCAAGCGGGCAGGCGCAGATTTCATCGTTACGTATTTCGCAAAGTCAGGTGCAAAAATAATTAGCGATAATTCATGATAGACGATCAACGCTTTGAGATACAATCCGCTTTTGATTTATTACCGCATGTAGTAGGTTGCAGTTGGGCTACTATTTGGTTTCGTCTAAACAAAATTAAAAATCCAACAAGAGAAGAATTTAGAGAAAAAGTGGTTGAATATTTCAAAATGTTGGATCCTTTGGTAAATGTATATCCACAAGACAAGAATTTTGAAGAAATTATCAATTATTTAAAAAAACGAAATGCCATAGAACTGGATAAGATAAACAGTGGAAAAAATCCTGAAGTTGAAAAGCGATATGATAGATATGTAGATTATGGATAAAACATTCTCAAATCCGCCAGAATCTTGGTCTAACAAACCTTAATTTCCGTTCAAATAGAAGAGCCTGCCAATTAATACAGGTAAAAAATATCACGGATCCTATACCAACTATATCAGCTACAATAATGCCAATTACTCTATCTTCGAATAATTGTAAAAATGGTACAAGTACTGCTCCACTTATTGTAATCATTATGTAATATGATACAAGTCTCCCACACCAAAATCCGATATAGAGCCCAATACTTTTTGCTCTCATCATGCCATACGCAACAAATAGCATATTGCTCGGTAGTGGTGTTGCAGCAAATAGAAAAGATGTCAATGTGTATCCAAATTTTTTCTTATTTAGAAAATTACCTATGGTATCTAGATTAGATTCCTGTTCTTTGCCTATAAATCGACGAAAAAAACTGCTAAGATTCTTCAAAATGAGCCTGCCGATTGTGGCGCCCGTTGCACCTACCAGTGCCAATAGAAGAGGGTCTAGTGAACTATCCAGAGCGAAAAAAGATGAAAGTACAATCCAGGTGGGTGGCATCAAAATTGGAGCAGCGTTTATTCCAATTAACAAAAGGAATATCCCAAAATAAGAATATTCTATAATAGTTTCAAAGATATCTATCATTAATTACAGAGAGGCTAAACATACTAAAACTCTTAAGAATTGAACAATATTTCATAAAAAAAATGCAGGAGGTGGGATTCGAACCCACGAACCCCTAAGGGAAAGGATCACCCATGCCAAAATCTTGAGTCCTTCTCGGTTGGCCGGGCTTCGATACCCCTGCACTTTAAATGGATTTTGTACATTTAAAAAAAGTTATTAATTGAAGAAGTTTTGATTTTTGTATGACAACATGTGATGAAGCAAAAAAAATGAGAACCGGGATAACAATTGAAGCAAAAATCAGAGACAAAGGGGAACCAAGGACTGTAAATACAAAATTTGGAGAAACCCAAGTCTGTGATGCATATCTAGAGGATGATTCTGGAAGCATCAAGTTCACAATTTGGGGCGATGATATTCAAAAAGTGAAGAACGGGGATCAGGTCAAAATAGAAAATGGATATACCACAGAATTCAGGGGAGAAGTCCAGCTGAACAAATCCAGAAATGGAAAAATGGACGTAACTCCTAGCTAATATCAAAAATCGAAATAATAGGTTTTATGAGGACTTGGAAAAATACTGCTGGTGATATTCTTCAGCCCTATAGAAATCTGATGCGGGCTTAATCTCTGTGACTATATCACTCTGAAATTTTTCCCTTGCTATTGGGTTAAGTTTTTCCTTCATTTCCATTGCTACTTTTTTCTGTTCTGGCGTATGAAAAAATACTGCAGATCTATACTGCTTGCCTACATCAGGTCCCTGTCTGTTCAGTGTAGTTGGATTATGATTGTTCCAAAAAATCTTTAGTAACACTTCGTATGAAACTTCTTGAGGATCGTAATCAACCTCGACAGCTTCAGCGTGTCCAGTAGTATCTGTACACACATCTTCGTATGTAGGATTTTTTGTTGCACCATCACTGTAACCAACTTGTGTTGATTTAACACCACCAGTTTTTCTAAATATCTCCTCAACGTGCCAAAAGCAACCTGCCGCAAATGTAGCCTTCATACTATATTAATAGTAAATTATCTAATTAATATTCTAGCATGGAAACGGCCGACATTGAAGCTATACCTATCATAAAGACATTTGACCTAAAAGATGAAAAGGACGCCTATGATGCCGCTGAAGAAATGGTGAGAATTGGGTTTTACAAAGAAAAAAAAGGATTCAAAGTTTTAATGCCAAGGGAATCAAATAAAACAGCAAAACGAATCGGGTATATAGTAACCACATCTGTGAGTGCTGGTTTGAGGAAAGCGGGTCAGGAGAGGGATATATGGTATGGGACATACTATCATGACAAGGAACATTATGCAATTGTTCTTGCAAGTTCTAAGGTTGTACAAGAATTAGGTCTTTAAATTATCTGTGAATGAAGAAAGCTTAAGCTTGCTTGCAAGAATGTCAGCTATGATGACTCCAAACAAAACTCCCCCAATCACATCCATTGGGTAATGCTGTAACAAATAGATCCTGCTTAAAGCCATGCATGCTGGAAAAATCCATAAAAGAATCCAGCCTCGTGGAAATCTTTCCGATAGGGCTAACCCTAAAACAAATGCAATCACAGAAGCACGTGTTACATGCCCTGATGGAAAGGAACCTTTGCCGCCCAAAACAGTTGTATCACTTTCTAACTCAAGTGGTAATTCACTGCCCAAATATTCAAGATCCGGTCTTGGACGTTCAACAGCATAATCCTTCAAATATCCAGATGCAACTGTTCCAACCAAGACAGCCAGCAACAATATGAGACCCATTCGTCTAGTTTTTCGCCATACAAACATTACAAAACAGAAGATCATTATTGGGATTATCCCACCAATTTCAGTAAAAATCCACATAGTGATATCCAGTGATGGGTTACCTGAGATAGATTGGAAGTATGCTATGGTTGATTCATCAAACTGTTCGGTAGCTTGAGTGTATACCAAAGAGGTTATGATTAAAAATGCTGTTACTAGCAGAACAAATCCACGCGAACGTACCTCAAAGATTAATTTTTTCAATTAAGAATGTTCATTGACGATCATTTTTAATTTTGCCGTATGATAGTTATGTACTAAAGAATTTTAACCTTAGCCAAAAGAGAAAATATTATGAGATTTCTGACTATTGATGATTTTGACTTTAAAGGAAAAACAGTTTTTTTACGAGTAGATATGAATTGTCCTATAGATCCTGAAACGTTAGAGATTTCTGGCACAAAACGAATTGAGGAGACAGTTGAAACAATCAACTCATTAAAAGATTCCAAAATTGTCATGGCATCGCATCAGGGAAGAGTAGGCAACACGGATTACACTAGTATGGAAAAACATGCTAAGGTCCTTCAAGGGCTTGTAAATAGAAAAATCAAATATGTTGATGATGTCATAGGTATTACTGCTCAAAATGAGATACAAAAATTAAATGATGGTGAAATTTTGTTGCTTGATAACCTTAGATTGTGTGCAGAAGAAAATTATGAGTTTTCTAATTCTGATGCTGAAAAAACAATAATGGTAAAGCGATTAGCAAAATTATTTGATATTTGTGTTTTGGATTCATTTCCTAGTGCACATAGGGCACATCCGTCAATTGTTGGCTTTTCAAACATACTTCCAGTATGTGCGGGAAGAATTGTTGAAAGAGAGATTAAAAAACTGGATGAAATTATGTCTGTATCCAAGTCTCCTCATGTAATAATTCTGGGAGGCAAGAAGGTTGATGACAGACTTGAAGCAATACGATTACTAATAGAAAATGGAAGGGCAGAAAATGTTTTGCTTACAGGATTGATTGCTAGTGTATTTTTAAGGGCACAAGGTAGGATAAAATCCTCTCTTGGAATCAATAGAGAAGTGGAAATAGTTTCCAAGGCACATACGTTGATAGGAGAACATCCTGATGTTTTTTCCACACCTGTAGATGTGGCAATAAAACAAAATGGAAAGAGAGTAGAGCTAGACATTAGAGAATTAAACAAAGATGATCAAATACTTGATCTAGGTCCAAAAACCATTGAGCATTATGGTAAGATTATTTCTGGGGCGGGAACTGTTTTTATCAGCGGTCCGGCTGGATTTTTTGAAAAAGAAGGTTTTGATTATGGTACAAGGGCCCTTTTAGAAGCTGTATCAAATTCTATGGCGACAACAATAGTTAGTGGTGGTCACCTTACTTCTGCATTAAAAAAATTTGGTTTAGCGGAAAAAATAACTCATATTAGTACGGCTGGCGGCGCATTAGTACGTTATCTGACTGGTACCAAGTTACCAATGGTTCAATCTCTTGAGGAATCAGCAAAAAAATTCAGACCTAAAGAGTAGCACCGCAGCTTTGTTTTTGGCATATCCTCTTTTCAGATGATGTCAAATAATTTTCATTTTTACAAGATTTGCATTGAATTTTCTCAAATAATTCAAACAGCTTAAACCATTGTGTGGTAAAATTCTGAGCTATGTTTCGTAAAAGTTGAGCGTCACAAAATTCTTTAAAATATATCTCCATATCATCTATCGTCAAAGACTGGTCTATGTTTTTATTTTGTTTTAAGATTTCAAAAATCTGATCATTGTTAAACTTAATGTCAAGATCATTAAAATTTTCAAAAATCACCTTTTTAATATGAATAGTTACTGAAGCGTCACCCATGTTAGTAAAGAGATGACGCTTCTTCTTTTAAGTTTCCAGCAGCCTCTACATCATTCATTTTTTCAACAAAATAAGAATAAATTCCATGTTTGAGTGCCTTTAAAGAAAGCAATGCACATTTGATTCGTACTGGGCTCGTTTTGATAAGATGTTCTAAACCAAGCTCTGCTAATAGATCATCCTTTTTGAAATTTTTTACTTCTTCCAGGCTTTTACCCTTAATCATTTCAGTCAAAACAGAAGTGCATGCCATACATATTGCACAACCCTTACCGTCAAATTTTACCTCAGAGATTTTAGAACCATCAATGTTAGCATACAAGTCAATGCTATCACCACAAAGAGGATTACTATCATGCCTGTGAATGTGAGGGTTTTCTATCTTACCAAAATTTGAAGGGTTTCTAGAATACTCAATTATCATTTCGGTATAAATGGGATCTCCACTCATAATTTGAACACCTTGGCAACCTCTTCAAGTGAGTCAATAAGAGCGTCAATTTCTTGCTTTGTAGTGTAAATGTAAAAGCTTGCTCTATTTGTTGCTGCAACGTTAAGTTTCTCCATCAGAACTTGTGCGCAGTGATGTCCTGATCTTATGGCAATACCATTTTTATCAACTATGGTTGCAACATCGTGAGGATGAACGTCCTTAAAGTTGAATGAGATAACACCGCCCTGCTTGTTAGGATCTTTAGGACCGTAAATTACTATGTCTTTAACTTTAGACATTTTTTCTAACGCATATTTTATTAATTCGATTTCGTGATTTCTAACATTATCCATTCCTATTTTTACGAGGTAATCAATAGCGGCGGAAAAACAAATAACATCAGCTACGTTAGGCGTTCCAGCTTCAAATTTGTAAGGAAGATCATTCCAAGTTGTTTCATATTTGTGAACTTCTCTTATCATATCTCCGCCACTCTGGAAAGGTCTCATTTTTTCTAATAGCTCCTTTCTAGCCCAGAGAACTCCAACTCCTGTAGGTCCTAACATTTTATGGGCCGAAAAAGCATAGAAATCACATCCAAGGTTGCCAATGTCTACCTTCATGTGAGGAACCGCTTGTGCACCGTCAATCAGTATTTTGGCGCCAGCTTTTTTGCATTTGCTAATGATTCCGTTAACATCAGTAATTGTTCCAAGCACATTCGAAACGTGGCTGCATGCTACTAGCTTGACTCTTCCAGTTGCAAGATATTCGTCAAGCTGCTCTATGATTAGCTCACCGTTGTCATCAATATCGATGTATTTGAGCTCTGCTCCAGTTTCTTGTGTGAGTAACTGCCAAGGAACTATGTTTGAATGATGCTCATATTCAGTTGTGACAACAATATCACCTTTTTTCACATTGTCCCTTCCCCATGCATATGCAACCAGATTAATAGCCTCAGTTGTTCCCCTGACAAAAATAACCTCTTCCTTATTTGCAATATTTAGGAATTTTGCAATTTTGTCACGTGTTACCTCAAATGCTTCCGTAGATTCTTCCGCCAAGGCATGTACTGCCCTATGTATATTGGAATTATGGTTTTTGTAGTAGTCAGTAATTGCGTCTATAACCTGAATAGGTTTTTGAGTAGTTGCTGCATTATCCAAATATACCAAGATCTTATCGTCTCTAACTCTTCTTTCCAGTACGGGAAAATCGGGTCTGCATTTTGTGTCAAGAGAATGTGTGGTACTTTGCAATTAGGGGACCTCCACATAAATCTCGTTTTCGTTTGTTTTTATGTTGAAAGTTTCTAATGGTTTTTCAGCTGGAAGATTTTCCGGATTACCGTTTTCTAAATTAAAAACAGAAAAATGTAATGGGCATGTTACCCCTTGTTCGCTTAATATACCCATAGAAAGATCTGCTTCCTCATGAGTACAGGTTCTATCAGTTGCAAAGATCTTACCTTCCATCTTTGCTAGCATAATTTTCTTGTCGCCGTAATCAAACGGTAGTAATTGACCGTCGTTTAGTTCATTTGTTTTACACACTTTTACCCATTTAGTCAACGTAATTACCTATACTTGTAGTGTTGCTCAACTTCCTCATTTTCGTTGTAGCGTGTTTCCTCAACTTCAATGACAGATTTTAGTTGCTCGTCCATGTTAATTGTTAGTTCTTTGTTCGTCCATTTTGATTCAATAATGTTTGCGATCCAGGCTCTTACCTGGAAAGACATTGTTCTAGAAAGTGGCTCTAGGAATCCTTCAATAATTATGCGTTCTGCTTCAGAATAGCTAAGACAGCGTGTGCCTAGATAGAAAATTTGCTCGTCATCCAACTGAGCAACTGACGCAGAATGAGTTGCCCTGACGTCATTGGTAAAAATTTCAAGTCCTGGTATTGAATCTGATTTTGCACCTTTACTTAACAAAATAGAACGCCCTGACAAGAATGAGTTTGAATGCGCAGCCTGTTCGTTGATTCGAATCATTCCCTTGAATAATGATTTTGAAGTGTCCTTTAGAATTGATTTTTCAACAACTTTACCCTCAGTTGATTGTGCGTTGTGGTTAACAATTGTGTTTAGGTCAAATGACTGGTCATTGTTACCAAAAATCACTTCTGCATCGTTTACAGATGCACCTGTTCCATTAAGATGATAGCTAATCCTGTATCGTGACAACATGGCTCCGAATAAACCAATATACCAGTTTATTTTAGCATCTTGAGCAAGAGATGTACTTCTTGTAGAAAAGTTAACAGTGCTTTGATCCATGATCTGCATTGTTGTAAAGTTTAGTTTGGTATTTTCCCCTATACTGGTGTTTAATAATTCAAGATATGCCTGCTGTTTTGACGTTTTTGGGGCATAAAGTTCTTGCACTATGGAAGCCTGCGTATTTTTTTCAGCGACAATAATATTGCGAGATATCGTTGATATTCTATCCAAGGATAAACAGGTGATCAAATGAATTGGCTTATCTATAATCATGTTTTGCGGAATGTAGATAAAAATTCCTGAATTAAATGCGGCGTTATTCAGCGCCGTATACTTGTCCTCTTTAGAGTTTGAACCCTCCAGAGTTTTTTGTATTAACTTAGAATGGTCTTCTAACGCATCATCTAATGAAGAGATGATAAGACCCTTTGATTTCAATTCGTCTTGAACGTTTGTTGAATGGATATTAGAGCCAATTTGAACTATGCTGGTTTCATTTTTAATCTCGTCTAATCTTTTAGTTAAAAAATCTGGTATGGAGGAGTCCGAATCTAGAGATAATGATACCTGTTCTGGATTCATTCTTCTGGCATCAGTATACTTGTTGTATAATGGTGAAACTTCTTGTGGTAAATCGTGATAAACTGAAAGAGAGTTTTTTCTGTATTCCTTTAGCCAATCAGGCTCATTTTTTTTAGCGGAAATCTGCTCAACAAGTGAAGAATCTATTGATGATAAAGTAAGTTGTGACATTGCTAATCACTGAGCTGTTTTTAGACTAACCTACCGAGTTGTCCATCTCTAATCTAATGAGCCTATTCAGTTCTACTGCATACTCCATTGGAAGTTCTTTTGTAAATGGTTCCATGAACCCGTTTACAATCAATGATAATGCCTCCTCTTCTGAGAAACCACGACTCATTAAATAGAAAATTTGTTCGTCACCAATCTTTCCTACAGTTGCCTCATGAGTAACTGTGGCATCGTCTTGGTCGATTTCCATGTATGGATATGTATCCGTCTTTGATGTGTCATCTAATAGTAACGCATCACATCTTACAGTAGCTTTTACATTGGTTGCACCTTTTGCCACTTTCAACAGTCCTCTGTATGTAGAACGTCCATTTGCACGGCTTACAGATTTTGATGTTACTTTAGAGGTAGTGTCGGGTGCGAGATGAACCATTTTTGCTCCAGTATCTTGATGTTGGTTCTTTCCTGCAAATGCAACTGATAGAGTTTCACCATATGCCTTTCTACCCATCAGGTAGATTCCTGGATATTTCATGGTTAGCTTGCTGCCAATGTTTCCGTCAATCCATTCAACAGTAGCACCCTCATATGCATATGC